>DATAHD010000060.1:0-5557 GCA_036263395.1 Rhizomicrobium sp.
CAGCACGTCGCGCACCTGAGCGAGGTAGTTGGCGCGCACGTCGTCCCCATGGCCGATATTCGGCATGCCGGTCGCGACCACCGCGTCGGCCAGCGTCTTCCGCGCCGCGACCCGCAGCCGCTTGTCGTTCAGATAGGCGCCGTGGCCCTTCTCGGCTGTGAACATCTCGTCGGTTACGGGGTTGAACACGACGGCCGATACGATCTGCCCTTCGCGCTCTAACCCGATGGAGATCGCGAACTGCGGAATGCCGTGCATGAAGTTCGTCGTGCCATCGATCGGGTCGATGATGAAGCGGTGCGTCTTGTCCGGCCCCTCGATGGTGCCGCCTTCTTCGCCGACAAAACCGTAGCCCGGCCGCGCCCGCTGCAGCTCTTCGATCAGCATCTTTTCGGTGCGCTGGTCGGCGGCCGTGACGAAGTTGCCCGGCCCCTTCACGCTGATCTGCAGGTTCTCGATTTCGCCGAAGTCGCGGATCAGCTTGCGCCCTGCCTTGCGGGCAGCAGCGACCATCACATTCAACGCAGGTGAAAGATACGGCATCGCGCGTTAGTCCGCCCGGCGCATGTAGCTGCCGTCTTCCGTCGAGACGACGACTTTGGTGCCGACGTTGACAAAGGGCGGAACCTGAATCTTCATGCCGTTCTCAAGTGTCGCGCTCTTGAAGGACGGCGCCGCCGTGCCGCCGCGCAGCACCGGATCGGCCTCGACCACTTCCAGCACGACGTTCTGCGGCAGCTTGATGCCGATGGGCTTGCCTTCATACAGCTGCACCATCGTCTTCATGCCATCGGTCAGGAACTGCGCCTGATCGCCGACGAAATCCGTCGCGAGTTCGATCTGGTCGTAGGTCTCCATATCCATGAACGTCAGCATGTCGCCGGACGAGTACAGGAACTGGAAGTCTTTCTTGTCGAGGTACACTTCCTCGACCGTCTCGTCGGACCGGAAGCGCTGGTTCAGCTTGGTACCCTGCGTGACGTTCTTGAGCTCGACCTGATTGTAGGCGCCGCCTTTGCCGGGCTTCACCTTCACGCTCTTCACCGCGATCCACAGTCCGCCGTCGAAGTTGATCAGCGTGCCGGGAGAAATTTCGTTGCCGGAAATCTTGGCCATGGGTGAAAAGCAGCGCCGCTTGACGCGGTCACGGTCCTGTTGGGTCGAGTTCAAAGAGCGCGCGGGTTCTACCGGCGGGGCTGTAAAAAGGCAAATTCCTAACGATTTCAGGCTTAAGGCACCTGTCAGGCCAGATCGCCCGGCTCGATCTCCAGAATGAACGACCGGCCGCGGGATTTCGGCCGCCAGCCCATTTCGACGGCCAGGTTGATCGCAGCCTCGATGGTCTGGGGCACGATGCGTTCCTTGTCCTGATGAAAACCGGGCTTGCGCTCGGGGTAGGGGAACTGCAGCAGCAGTTCGCGATAGGTGCGCTCGCCCTGCGCCCGCACGGTGAACACCATGCCCTTGTAGCCATCACTCGAGTAGTGCGCCTCGCGCAGGAGTTCCCAGACGACCTCCTGCTCGCCGAGCATCACCTTCCCGCTTGCCTGCCGCTTGCGCGGTTTCATGTAACACCTGCAAACAGAGAGTTGAACGCTTTCACTGCCGTCGCCGGTCCTTGGGCATGTCCCCAGACGCCTGCGCTCACCGCCACGAAATCGGCGCCAGCTTCCACAAGGGGCAGCGCGTTATCGACGGTGATCCCGCCGATGGCCACGACCGGCACCGTCATCGCCTCGGCCCACGATTGCAGCAGCTCAATTTCGGCCCGCGCTTTGGGCTCCTTGGTGCTGGTTGGATAGAACGCGCCGAACGCGACATAGTCGGCCCCGGCTTCACCCGCTTCGAACGCCAGCTCCCGGCTGTCGTGACACGTCACGCCGACGATCCGGTCCGGGCCAACGAGGCGCCGCGCCTTGGCATAAGGCGCATCGTCCTGCCCGATATGCACCCCGTCGCAATCGAGTGCCGCGGCTAGGTCCGGCCTGTCGTTGAGGATGAAAGCAACATCGTGCGCCTGCGCGATCGGCTTCAACAGATCGACTGCGCGCTTGATGGTATCGTCCTCGACGTCCTTCAGCCGCAGCTGCAACGACGCGACGTCGCCCGCATCGAGCGCGCGCTTCAGATCATCCGCAAACGCGCGCGGTTCGAGTTTGGGCGGGGTGATAAGATAAAGGCGGCAACTCATGTGAGCGCCGCCTTTAGCACGATTAAACAGAAAGGGAGAGTGGCGT
Organism: Rhizomicrobium sp.; assembly: GCA_036263395.1. GTDB lineage: Bacteria > Pseudomonadota > Alphaproteobacteria > Micropepsales > Micropepsaceae > Rhizomicrobium. The sequence goes on from DATAHD010000060.1 coordinate 2,238, forward strand.
TTAGCCCGCCTTCTCCAGCGCGTCAGTCCAGTCGCCGGTTGCGGCGAGGCCGTTCATGTTCGCGCGGTGGGTGAACGCGGCCTGTGCGGCGGCGACGTTCGCCGCCTTGCCGCCCCACGCCTTCTGCGGTGCCGCCTGCAGCGCGCGGCCGTAGGAGAAGGTCAGCGCCCACGGCATGTCGAAGCCCGCGTTCATCGCGTTCAGATGCGCCGTCGCGTCGTAGTCCGACTGACCGCCCGACAGGAACGCGATGCCCGGCACCGCCGCCGGCACGCAATTCATCAGCACCGCAACGGTGTATTCCGCCACTTCGTCGATGCTCGCCTGCTTTGTGGCCTTCTTGCCTGGCACGATCATGTTCGGCTTCAGGATGATGCCTTCCAGCATTACGCCGGCATAGAACAGCTCCTGAAACGTCTCTTTGAGAACCCACTCGGTGATCTCAGCGCAGGTCTCGATGTCGTTGTCGAAGTCCATCAGAACTTCCGGCTCGACGATCGGCACGATGCCGTTTTCCTGGGCCAGTGCCGCATAGCGGGCGAGGGCCTGTGCGTTCGCGCTGATGCAGTAGTCGGACGCGCGCGTCGGGTCGTAGGTCGCGCGCCACTTGGCGAAGCGGGCGCCGAGCTTGTGATACTCCTGGAAGCGCTCACGCAGACCGTCGAGGCCTTCGGTGATCGTCTCGCCTTCGCTGCCGGCCAGCGGCTTGGCACCGGCATCGACCTTGATGCCAGGGACCGAACCGGCCGCTTCGATCAGCTTCACCAGAGGGGTCCCGTCTTTCGCCTTTTGGCGGATCGTCTCGTCGTACAAAATGACGCCCGAGATGCGCTCCTTCATCACCGGCGTGCGGAACATGAACTCACGATAGTCGCGACGGTTCTCTTCGGTGTTCTCGACGTTGATCGCATCGAAGCGCTTCTTGATCGTGCCCGAGCTTTCGTCCGCGGCCAGAATGCCTTTGCCTTCGGCGACCATCGCATGCGCGATGCGGTTCAGTTCTTCCGTATCCATTGCTCTTACTTCCCCTTGCTGGCCACGAGGGCGGCAACGCCCGGCAGCTCTTGTCCTTCAAGCCATTCCAGAAACGCGCCGCCGGCTGTCGACACGTAGGAAAAATCGTCGGCAACGCCCGCATGATTGAGCGCCGCGACGGTATCGCCGCCACCCGCTACCGAGAGCAGGTTGCCAGCCTTTGTCGCTTCGGCCACCGCTTTCGCGGCCGCCACGGTGCCCTTATCGAAAGGCGCCGTTTCGAACGCGCCGAACGGCCCGTTCCACACGACAGTCTTTGTCACGCGCAGACGGTTCTTGAACTCGTCGATCGTCTTCGGTCCGGCATCGAGGATCAGCTCGTCCGCGTGCACATGGCCGATTTCGACGTTGCGGTGCTCCGCATGCGCCTTGAACTCTTTCGCTGCCACCACTTCGGTCGGCAGGATCACCACGCAGCCGGTTTCCGTTGCTTTGTGGATGATACGCAGGGCGGTATCGACCTGGTCGCGTTCAGCCAGCGACTTGCCGACCTGGCGCCCTTCGGCGACGAAGAACGTGTTCGCCATCGCGCCGCCGATCACCAAGGTGTCGACCTTCGCGATCAGGTTCTCCAGCAGCGCGATCTTGGTCGAAACCTTCGCGCCACCAACCACCGCCATCACCGGGCGCTGCGGATCGCCCAGCGCCTTGTCGAGATGCGTCAGCTCCTGCTGCATCGAGCGGCCGGCGGCGGCGGGCATCAGATGCGCCACGCCTTCGGTCGTCGCATGGGCGCGGTGCGCCGCGCTGAACGCGTCGTTGACGAAGAGATCGCCCAGTTCGGCAATCTGCTTCACGAAGTCCGCGTCGTTCTTTTCTTCGCCGGCATGGAAACGGGTGTTCTCGAGCAGAAGGACGTCGCCGTCCTTCAGCTTCGCCACCGCCGCTTTCGCAGCGTCGCCGACGCAGTCATCGGCAAACGCCACGCTGCGGCCCACCGCCTTCGCCAGCGGCTCCGCCACTGGCTTCAGCGACATGCTGGGCACGACCTTGCCTTTGGGCCGGTCGAAGTGGGAGAGCACGATCACCTTCGCGCCGCGCTCCGCCAGTTCTTTGATGGTCGGCGCCTGCCGTTCGATACGCAGCGCGTCGGTAACGACGCCGTCCTTCATGGGGACGTTGAGGTCGGCGCGCACGAGGACGCGCTTACCTTTGACGTCCAGATCGTCGATGGTGCGAAAATTCATGGCGGCTTAGAGCGGTTCCAGGAAAAGTGTGCCGCGGTTTTCCGTCCGGAACCGCGGCCAATGAGAGTTCAGAGCAGCTTGCCCCAGGCCACGGCCGTGTCGCCCATGCGGTTGGAGAAGCCCCACTCGTTGTCGTACCAGCTCATCACGGAGACGAAGTTGCCGTCCATCACCTTGGTCTGATCGAGCGCGAAGCTCGACGAATGCGAGTCGTGGTTGAAGTCGCTGGAAACCAGCGGCGCATCGACGATGCCGAGAATGCCCTTCAGCGGGCCCGCTGCGGCCTTCTTCATCGCTTCGTTGATTTCTTCCGCGGTCGCGGACTTCTTCAGCACCGCCTTCAGATCGACCAGCGAGACGTTCGGGGTCGGTACGCGTACCGAGACGCCGTCCAGCTTGCCCTTGAGGTCTGGCATCACGAGGCCGACGGCCTTCGCAGCACCGGTGGAGGTCGGGATCATCGAGAGCGCTGCGGCGCGGCCGCGATACAGATCCTTGTGCAGCGTATCCAGCGTCGGCTGGTCGCCGGTGTAGGAGTGGATCGTGGTCATGAAGCCTTTTTCGATGCCGAAATTGTCGTGCAGCACCTTGGCAACCGGCACCAGGCAGTTCGTCGTGCACGACGCGTTCGACACGACCATATGGTCCTTCGTCAGCTTGTCGTGGTTGACGCCATAGACGACCGTCAGATCGACGCCATCGCCCGGCGCCGAGATCAGCACGCGCTTCGCGCCGGCGGTGAGATGCGCGGAGGCCTTCTCTTTCGTCGTGAAGATGCCGGTGCACTCGAACGCGATGTCGACGTTCAATTCCTTGTGCGGCAGTTTCGCGGGATCGCGCTCCGCGGTGACTTTGATCTTATGCCCGTCGACGATCATCAGATCGCCGTCGACTTTCACTTCGCCGGGGAAGCGGCCGTGCACGCTGTCGTAGCGCAGCAGATGCGCGTTGGTCTCCACCGGACCCAGATCGTTGATACCCACAACGACGATGTCGTTGCGCTTGGATTCCACGATGGCGCGAAGGACGAGCCGCCCAATGCGGCCGAACCCGTTGATCGCGACGCGAACTGCCATAACCGATTATCCCTTCTTCTTC
>DATAHD010000061.1:0-10483 GCA_036263395.1 Rhizomicrobium sp.
GAGATAGTAGCGCAGCGGCTCCGCCACCGACTCCGGCACCACGATGGAGCCAGCAAAATTCACCACCGCATCGATCTGATGCTCGCGAATAATGCGATGGAGCAAAGCCTCATCGCCGATATCGCCCTCGATCAACGTCGCTGCATGGCTGACCAGCGACCGGTTCCCGGTCGTCAGATTGTCGAGCACGACAACCCGCTCCCCGCGATCGACGAGAGCATAGGTCATATGGCTACCAATATACCCGGCCCCGCCGGTGACAAGAACGTTCATGGGGCAACTTTCTGCAAAATAGCCCAATAATTCGTATACTTCGTCATGGCTTGAAGATGGAGGTTTGCGTGCGCGATTTTCCGGTCGAGAAATTGTCCAGCAATCTCAAGGCCGTTACGCGGGCCGCAAAGCTTGCGCCAGTCAGCCTTTCGCAGGGAGACGAGCCAGCTTTCGTTATGCTGAGAGCGGACCTTTTCGAAAAACTGCGCGCAGCCTATCCGGACCCGCGACGGGCATATCTCGCTGGCGAGACACCACCCGAATTGCGTGAGCTTTTTCAGGTGGCGCTCGATGAGTTGATAAACAGTCCCTCTGCTCCGAAGTGAGCTGATCAAGCCCCGTAAGCGCCCACGATGGCCACGGAGCAGACGTTCGACGACGGCGCCCCGCCCAGATTGTGGGTCAGGCCGATTTTGGGGTTCGCCAGCTGGCGCGCCCCCGCCCTGCCCTGCAGCTGCAGGTACATCTCATAGAGCATGCGCAGGCCACTGGCGCCGATCGGGTGGCCGAAGCACTTCAGCCCGCCGTCGATCTGGCACGGCACCTGACCATCGGCGTCGTAGAAGCCGTTCATCACGTCCTTCCAGCCTTCGCCTTCGCGAGAGATATGGAGATCCTCCATCGTCACCAGTTCGGTGACAGAGAAACAGTCATGCACCTCAATCATCGAGACTTCGTTGCGCGGATCTCGAATGCCGGCTTCGTCATACGCACGCTTGGCGGCGATGCGCGCCGTGTGGAAGTACGAACCGTCCCACGAATTGTGCTGGCTCTCGAGCCCGTTGGAGAGCGCAAGCTGCAGCGCCTTCACGGAGACAAGGTTCTTCTTGCCCATTGCCCGCGCGATCTCCGGCGTCGTCACGATGGCGCAGGCCGCGCCGTCCGACACGCCGCAGCAATCGAACAGGCCCAGCGGCTCCGCGATCATCGGCGCGTTCAGGCACTGCTCTTCGGTGATCGCTTTCTGCAGATGCGCCTTCGGGTTCTTGGTGCCGTTGGCGTGGCTCTTCACCGACACATGCGCGATCGCACGCTTCAGGTCTTCTTTCGAAACACCGTGCTTGCCCCGATAGGCGCTCGCCAGCTGCGCGAAGTTGCCCGGCGCCGAACCGTTGGCGCTCCACAGCGGATTGAGCGTGCCGTTCTCGCGCTGCGGCAGACCGCCGTAACCGGTGTCCTTCAGCTTCTCGACGCCCAGCGCCAGCGCGATATCGCACGCACCGGCCGCCACCGCGTACACCGCGCCGCGGAACGCTTCGGAGCCGCTCGCACAGAAGTTCTCAACCCGCGTCACCGGAATGTTGGGCAGGCGCAGCGCGATGGAGAGCGGCGTGCCGCCATTGCCGACATGTTGCTCCGGCATCGCAGTGGAGAACCACGCCGCCTGAATCTGGTTCACGTCGACGCCGGCATCCTGCATCGCCTCGAGATAGGCCTCGACCATCAGCTCTTCAGCGCCGGATTCCCAACGCTCGCCGAACTTCGAGCAGCCCATGCCGAGGATTGCGACCTTGTCCCTGATTCCGCTGGCCATTGTTTTCTCCCGACCATATCTGCCGCCATCTAAGGCCGCTTGCGCCGCGCTGTAAACGGCGGCGCTAGGTCGGCTCCGGCAGCAGAATCGGCCCCGCATCCGGCTGGCCCTGCCGCACACCCATGCCGGCGCGGGCTACTAGCGTTTCCGGTGCGAACAGCATGTCGTAGGCGTTGCGCGCATGTCCGGCGCAACGGTCCCGGCAAACTGCCACCAGCGCCGCATCGTCGCCGCCGCCTTCGACCTCGTGCACGAACACCTCCAGCACCGGGATAGAGGTCAGCATCTGCGCCGCGATGATGCCCAGGCTCGCTTCATGCGTGCAGGCCCGGTCCAGGTCCGCCGCGCCCGGCATGCCGCAGGCGACCACAATGTGGCAGCCCTCATCCTCGATCAGCTGCTTGGCCGCGACTCCCAGATCTTTGAACCCGGGCACCGTCCGCCGGATGGTGTCCCACACCTCGCCGCGCCCCTGCTTTTCCGCCAGCGCCGCGAGTACCAGCCCGCCCATGTCGACCCGGGCGAACATCGTATCGACCACCCCAATCAGCTTCTTCCCCTCCAACCGGCGCATCCTCAACCTCACAATTACGTTTCGGATGGATTGTATGTTTCGTTTATTTCGAATATCAAGAGGCCATGACACCGGACAAGCGCGAATCTCCCGAGACGACTGTTGAGCCGACCGAGGCGGAGGCCGCCGCGGCCAAAGCCTCGGCCCAGCGCCTCGCCAGCCTGACCGGCACCCCAGCCCTTCATATCGGCGGCACCGACGCGCCCCTGCCCGAACCCGCCTTCCGTCTTTTGATGGAGGTGCTGAACCAGATGGCCCGCGGCCATGTCGTCACCGTGTCGGCAATCGAAGCCGAACTGACGACGCAGCAGGCCGCCGAACTCCTCGGCGTCTCGCGTCCGCATCTGGTGAAGCTGCTCGAGAGCGGCGCCGTGCCGTTCCGCAAAGTCGGCGCCCATCGCCGCGTGAAATTCAGCGATCTCGCAACCTACCGGTCCGGCGAGCGCCGGGCCACGGAGCAATTCATGAAACTGGATTCGATCAACGACGCGATATTGGCGATCGCCAATGGCGAGATGGTGATCGTGGTCGACGATGACGACCGCGAGAACGAGGGCGACCTCATCATGGCCGCGAACAAAGCGACGGCGCAGCAGGTCGCGTTCATGGTGCGCCACACCAGCGGCATCCTCTGCGCCCCACTGACGCCGGAGCGTGCCCGCGCCCTGAATCTCAATCCGATGGTGCAGGACAACAACGCGCCGCTACGCACCGCCTTCACCGTATCGGTCGACTACAAGGAAGGTCTCACCACCGGCATCTCGGCGGAGGAGCGCACCAACACCGTGCGTGCGCTCGCCAACGGCAATGTCATTGCGACCGACTTCGTGCGACCGGGTCACGTCTTCCCGCTGATCGCGCAGGAAGGCGGCGTCCTCATGCGCTCCGGCCACACCGAAGCGGCCACCGATCTCTGCACGCTCGCGGGTCTGCCCGCGGTCGGCATCATCGGCGAACTCGTCAATGACGACGGCAGCATCAAGCGCCTGCCCGCGCTCATCGCCTTCGCGAAGGAGCACAAGCTCAAGATCGTCTCCATCGCCGACCTCATCGCCCACCGCCGCACCCGCGAGCGTCTTGTCGAACGCACGGAGGAGTTCGAAGTCGAAACCGAAATCGGCATCGCGCGCGCGGTCAGCTACGCGACGAAGTTCGACAACCTGCACCACGTCGCACTGGTGTTCGGCAACATTGCAAGCGTGCCTGCGCCGCTGGTGCGCATCCATCGGCAGGAAGTGCTGAGCGACGTCTTCCGCAAGCCCGGTGAAACCAACCTGATCTCCGCCGCGCTTCAGCGCATCAAGCACGCGGGCGCGGGCGTCGTCGTTTATCTGCGCGAAGGCGCCGCCGGCGTGCAGCCCGGCCCGCGCGACGAGGCGGCGACCGCCAACGAACTCAAACGCGACAAGATGTGGCGCGAAGTCGGCATCGGCGCGCAGATCCTCAAAGACCTCGGCCTCTCGAACATCAAGCTGCTGACCACGCACAAGCTCGACTACATGGGCCTCGCCGGTTTCGACATCCGCATCGCCGACAGCGAGCTCATCGGTCAGTAGTCCATGACAGCGCTCGAGTTTGATGCGCCCACAGCGCATGTGGCGAAGATTGCCGAGACCGTCGAAATCCCGATTGCCCGCATCAATGCGACGGTGAAATTCTGCAGCTTCACCGGCCTCGACGACGGCAAAGAGCATCTGCTGCTCATCGTGGGCACGCCCGATCCGAAGGCCGCGCCGCTGGTGCGCGTGCATTCCGAATGCCTGACCGGCGACCTCTTCGGTTCACTGCGCTGCGATTGCGGCCAGCAGCTCACCGGCGCGATGGAACGCATGGCGGCCGACGGCGGCGGCTACATCGCTTATCTGCGCCAGGAGGGCCGCGGCATCGGCCTCTACAACAAACTCGCCGCCTACCGCCTGCAGGACGAAGGCTTCGACACCTTCGAAGCCAACCACGCCCTCGGTCTCCCCGCAGACTCGCGCGACTATGCAGTAGCCGCTCAAATGCTGCGCGCAGCCGGCGTGACAATCATCCGCCTGATTACGAACAACCCCGACAAGATTGCGCAGTTGGAAGAGCACGGCATCACAGTCCGCGAACGCATCGCGCTGCCGCAGTACGTGACACCGCACAACGCCAAATATCTCGCGACTAAACAAGCAGCTTTCAAACGATAGAAAAAGCTGTCATCCCGGCGAACACGAATACGCAAAGCGTGTTCGTGTGAGGTCAAGGGGACCCAACATAATCCGCTTGGCTGGTGTTGAAGGTGAGCAGCGCTCCGTTCCCAACGAGCGCAACAGACGGCTTATCCTGGGTCCCCTTCCCTCCCGGCGCTACGCGCCAGTCGCCGGGGATGACAGTTGCATGTGTGAGCGCTACGCCGTCACCGCTTGCAGCGCCGTCATAAACAAACCCAGCGCCCGCATATCACCCGTCGTCGTGCCCGCCATCTTGTTCATCGCATAACCGAACGACATGCGGTTCTCCATGTCGATGATCGCGATCGAACCGCCATAACCGCCCCAGAACATCGTGCTCTTGTTGAGGAACGGCATCAGATCGCTGGTCAACCCGAAGCCAAGCCCCATGCGCAGCGGCGTGCTGATGACAAGATCGACGCCCTCCTGCTGCAGCTCCAGCGCTTTGCGGCAACCGGCTTCCGACATGAAGCGCTTGCCGTTCGCAACGCCGCCATTGGCAAGGATCGTATGAATCAACGCGATCGACCGCGCATTGCCCTGCCCGTTCGACGCGCCCATCTCCGCCCCACGCCAACCGCGCGTTGCCGAATCCTCGACGCTGAACAGCGGATTGATGATCCAGTTCTTCTGCACCTCGTTCAGCACATCGAGATTGCTGTCGAGCCCCTGCCCCACCGGCGGCGGGATCAGTTCAGCAACACGTGCATCTTCCGACGCCGGCAGGCCGATGTGGAAATCGGCGCCCAGCGGCTCCGCAATTTCCTCACGAAACACCGTGCCCATCGTCTTGCCGGTGACGCGGCGCACCACTTCGCCGACGAGGAAGCCCATCGTGACGGCGTGATAACCGGTGGCGGTGCCTGGCTCCCAGAACGGCTCCTGCGCCGCGAGCAATTCGACCGCGCGATCCCAATCGTAGAGATCCTGCTTGGTCACAGGCTCGCGCCAGCCGGACAGGCCGGAGCTGTGGCTCATGATCTGCGCCACCGTCACGCGCGACTTCCCGCCGGCCGCAAACTCCGGCCAGTACTTCGCGACCGGCGTATTGAAATCGATCAGCCCGCGATCGGCGAGCAGCAGCGCGGTCAGCGCCGTCATCGTCTTCGTCGTCGAATAGACGTTGACGATGGTGTCCTTCTCCCACGGCCGCGTCTGCGCCGCATCGGCGTAGCCGCCCCACAGATCGACCACCGTTTCATCCGCGACGCGCACGCTGACGGAGGCGCCGATATCTGAGCCGTTGGTGAAGTTTCCCTCGAACACACCGCGCAGCGCGGCGAACTTGTCACTCGTGAAGCCCTGAGAGGTCATGGATGTCCCTGATCGTGAAACAACGAATGTGTGCGTTACAGAATATACCCATCGCCCGACGCCCGCACAGTCACCTCGCCGATCGACACACCCCACGGCTGATCGATCGCATGCAGCACCGCTTCGGCGATGTAGACCGGATCGAGCGCGAGATAGCGGATGTCCTCCGCATCCATCTGCCCCTCGCCCGCCTTGCCCTGCGCCATCGCACCCATCGCCGCGAGATAGCCACTGTTCTGGCCCAGGATGCCGATGATCGCTTCCGGATTGATCACGCCCTTGCCCAGCGCCGTCGCCGGCACTCCGGTCGGCTTGATCGTCATCACCTTGATCTTGCCCTGGCTCTCGACGCGCAGCGCATCGGAGAAGAAGTTCACTGCCGCCTTGCTTGCGCCATAGACCGCCGCGCCGGCGACCGGGAAGTTGCCATAGATCGAGGAGATGTTGACCACATGCCCGCGCCCCTGCGCGATCATCTGATCGTGCACCGCGATGATGCCGTTCATCACGCCGCGGATATTCACATCGATGCAGCGGTTCCACGCATCCGCCGCCTTCGCATGATCGCGAAAGAACGCCAGCGGCATCACCCCCGCATTGTTGATCAGCACATCGATCGAGCCGAACTCCTCCACCGCCTTCGCCGCCAGCGCCTTCATATAAGTGAGGTCGGACACATCCCCGGCCAGCCCGGCCACACTCCCGTTCGCGGCCCGCACACCCGCGACCGTCTCATCGAGCGATCCCGCATTCACATCGCCGCACACGACCTTGGCGCCCGCCGATGCGGCTTTGGAAGCCACCAGCCGCCCAAACCCGCTGCCCGCTCCGGTCACGATGATGGTCTTGCCTGCGATGTGATTGGTCATGTGCGCTCCTCTTTTCCAACGAGCTCAGAGCTCACTCTTCCCTTTAACGAAGCCGTCATGACCGGTCGACCCGTAGCGCAGCGAAGGGCGTACCGGTCACCCATTGCCGCAAACGTTGAAGAGTGAGCCTCGCTCGTCACACATCGAGGCAATGGATGGCCGGGAGTGCCCTGCGCTTCGCTACGGCTCACCCGGCCATGACGACGTTTAGATGGATTATGAGTTCACAGGGTTGGCGAACCACCGGCCCGCACAGTAATGTCGCGCTCAACTCGCGCGGCGACGATTCATGGAAATTATCAAGGAAACGAACTTCCCCCATCTCGGCGATCTCAAGCACGGCAAAGTGCGCGACATCTACAGCCAGCGCGACAGACTGATCCTCATTCCCACCGACCGCCATTCCTCGTTCGACCGCATCATTGCCCACATCCCGAACAAGGGCGCGGTGCTCAATCTCTCCAGCGCCTTCTGGTTCAAGAAGACCGAAGACATCATCAAGAACCACGTCATCGCGATTCCCGATCCCAACGTAACCGTCGCCAAGCGTGTGAAGCCGCTGGCGGTCGAGGCGGTGATGCGCGGCTATCTCACCGGCACGACGTCGACCTCCATCTGGACGCGTTACCAGAATGGCGAGCGCCACTTCGGCGACCTCACCCTCGCGGACGGCCTCAAGAAGAACACCAAGCTCCCGCATCCGATCTTCGACCCGACGACGAAGGAGGACACGCACGATCGCGCGCTCTCGCTCGCCGAACTGGTCGCCGAAGGCTTCGTCACGCAGGACATGCTGGACAAGGTGAAAGCGACCTCACTCGCACTGTTCGCCCGCGGTCAGGAGATCGCCGCGCAGCACGGCCTCATCCTCGTCGATACGAAGTACGAATTCGGCGTCGATGACAACGGCAAGCTGCTCCTGATCGACGAAATCCACACCCCGGATTCCTCGCGCTACTGGAAACTAGGCTCTCACGAAGAGCGCACCGCCCGGGGCGAGGAGCCGGAATACTTCGACAAGGAATTCCTTCGCCTGTGGTTCAAGGAGCATTCGGACCCGTATAACGACACCATCCTACCGGATGCCCCCGCCGACATGGTCGCCGAACTCTCACGCCGCTACATCGAAATCTACGAACAGCTGACGGGCGAGAAATTCAGCGTCGATCAAACCGAAGACCCGCTCGTACGGATGGAAAAAAACCTCCAAACGTATCGCGTTTGAATTGAACGGCACTCGCCGTCCCTCTCACCCTCCCCTTGAGGGAGGGTGAGAGAGTCTTTCGCCCTGAACAGTGTAAACGTCAGGCCGCCGCCACCTTCACACCCTCGCCCGCCTGCGGGATCCGGCCCCATTCGAAATAGATCTTCCACAGCGCTGTCAGTTCGAGCCCCGCGGCGAGAAGCTGGCACGCCATGCGCGCCCCGAACTCCGCCTGCGCATTGATAAAGATATTGCCGTACGCCGCGTGCCAGCCGAGCTGCGTGCCCGCCAGCATGAACAGCATGATCTCGGCGATGCGCGTCGCGCGCGTCCAGCGGCCCACCATCGTCGCGTAGATTTCCAGCCCGATCAGCACCGGCATGAACAGCGCAAACCACGGCATGCGCCACATGCTGGCGAAGTCCGGCGTGAACGCCAGCGCGCTCGGATCGACGCGCCCGCCCGACAGCAGATGGATCACCGGCCCCGGGAAAACATACGCCACTTCATAAAACACAAGGATCGCGATCAGCGGCAGCTGCTCATACCAGTGCGCGGCATCGTAATCGCGCACCTTCGACGGTTTCCATTGAAAGCGTTGCGGCGAACGCCGCGTTACCCATGCCTTGAACGCGAAGAGAAGCACCAGCACACCCAACCAGGCGAGAAACCACGTCGATGCCGTGTTCTGATCGATCGAAAACGGCATGCGCGGGTTTGTGCTCGGGATAAACAGCGCGCCCACCACCGCGGCCAGCACGAAGGTGCGCGTGTCGGACGGATCGATCACCGCCGTCGGCGTCTGATAACGCGCCGCGACATCGGCCGGCCGCCCGAAGCGGCGCACGATGGCGAGCGCGTCGTCGGCGCTGCCGCTACCAAGTTCGTCTGTGAGAAGCGAGCGCAGCTCCGCCGCCACATCGGCACGCTCGCGCCGCGGCAGGTGGCTCGCGACATCGCGCACATAACTTTCGATCACATCGTTCGCATTCATGTTCATGACTCAGCCTCCGTCATCAACTTCTCGACCGTTCCAACCAGCCCGCGCCAGTTGGTGCTCAGCCGTTCGTAAACCTTCGTGCCCTGCGCACTCAGCGCGTAGTAGCGGCGCGGCGGTCCATCCTCGATCCGCCATTCGCTGGTGAGCAGCCCCTGCTCCTCCATGCGCCGCAGCAGGGGATAAAGCGTCCCCTCCTCGATCGGCATGTCCTTCGCCGCCAGCGCCTGGCGCAGGGAGTAGCCGTACTGGGCCTCGCGCAACTGGGAGAGCACCGCGAGGGTCAAAACCCCACGCCGAAGCTCCTGCTCCAACTTGTCGACCGGATCGGGCTGCACGTTCTTCAAGGACCTTCGCCTGCCGGCGCCTACTGTATCTGGCCTTATACATAGCAATACACAGTACTGTGTCAAGCCCTGGTCGAGTAGCCGCCCGCTACGGCAGCCGCAAATCGACTCGACTCCCGCCCCCTCCCCTGATTTTTTGTCGCCCTTCCAAATCAGGGACAGGGAAACAATGACTGCCATCAATCCGGTGACCGATCTTTCCAAAGACGGCGACATCGCTGTCATCACGCTCAACTCGCCGCCGGTGAACGCCCTGTCCGCCAATGTGCGCGACGGGCTGTACGACTCGTTCAAGGCCGCCATTGCCGACAACAGCGTGAAAGGCATCGTCCTCATCTGCGACGGCCGCACCTTCATCGCCGGCGCCGACATCTCCGAATTCGGCGGCGCGCAGAAAGGCGCCTCGTTGTTCGACGTGCAGAACATGATGGAGGGCGCGCCGAAGCCGGTGGTCGCCGCGATCCACGGCACCGCGCTGGGCGGCGGCCTCGAGGTTGCGCTCTGCGCCCACTATCGCGTCGCGGTGCCGAGCGCCAAGTGCGGCCTGCCGGAAGTGAACCTCGGTCTCCTCCCCGGCGCCGGCGGCACGCAGCGCCTGCCCCGCATCACCGGTGCCGAGAAGGCGCTGGAGATGATGACCAGCGGCAGCCACATCCCGGCCACCGAATGCCTCGCGATGGGTCTGGTCGACGAGCTCGCGCCGGAAGGCAAGCTGAAGGAAACCGCCGTCGCCTTCGCGCGCAAGATCATCGCGGAGAACAAGCCGCTGGTGCGCGTGCGCGACAACGACACCAAGCTCCAGGCCGCGAAAGGCCACCCGGAAATCTTCGCCAACTTCCGCAAAGCCAACGCCCGCAAATTCCGCGGCTTCAAGGCGCCGGAAGCGAACATCAAATGCGTCGAAGCGGCCGTGAACCAGCCGTTCGACGAAGGCCTGAAGACCGAGCGCAAGCTGTTCGGCGAAGTAATGACGAGCCCGGAGTCGGCGGCGCAGCGCTACTACTTCTTCGCTGAACGTCTCGCCAACAAGATCCCGGACGTGCCGGATGACACCGCCACGATCCCGGTGAAGAGCGTCGGCATCATCGGCGCCGGCACCATGGGCGGCGGCATCGCGATGAACTTCGCCAATGCCGGCATCCCGGTGACGATCGTCGAAGTGAAGCAGGA
>DATAHD010000062.1:0-4542 GCA_036263395.1 Rhizomicrobium sp.
CTCGCGGCGGCTGGAGACGTGGTTGAAGGCGGCGTCGAGCTGTGCGAGGTCTTTCGTCTCCATCACGATATGGAATTCACCGAGCTCCGACGGACCGAAGCCGAGCTTGCGGCGGGTGAGTCGCCAGCCTTCGATCAAGCCGTTGTCCTTCAGGTGCCCCATGTACCGCGCCATGTTGCGGGCGAAGTCCAGGTCCTTCGTGCCAGGTTTGAGATCGAACCAGGTGTGATAGTGATCCATGCCGCCCACTCCGCCGTTGTGCCGTGAAGATAAGGCCATGGTGTGAGCGCAGTAGCCGTGCAACGCGCATGGCGGGCGCGACCGGCAAGCACTGCTTGCCGCGCGCAGCACCTATTCAATCAATGATCAGCTTCAGTGAGAGCCGAGCGCCTTGACGATTTCTTCCGTCATCTTCTTCGCGTCGGCGAACAGCATCATCGTGTTGTCGCGGAAGAAGAGTTCGTTCTCGACGCCGGCATAACCCGAGCCCATGCCGCGCTTGATGAAGAGCACGGTCTTGGCCTTCTCCACATCCAGGATCGGCATGCCGTAGATCGGCGACTGTGGATCGGTCTTGGCGGACGGATTGGTCACGTCGTTGGCGCCGATGACGTAAGCGACGTCGGCCTGCGCGAACTGGGAGTTGATGTCCTCCAGCTCGAACACTTCGTCGTAGGGCACGTTGGCTTCGGCGAGAAGCACATTCATGTGACCCGGCATGCGGCCGGCCACCGGATGGATGGCGTAGGAAACCTTCACGCCTTCCTTCTTCAGGATGTCGGCCATCTCGCGTACCGCGTGCTGCGCCTGCGCCACCGCCATGCCGTAGCCCGGCACGATGATGACAGAGCCCGCGTTCTTCATGATGAAGGCGGCATCGTCGGCGCTGCCCTGCTTCACCGGACGCGTCTCGACCTTGCCGCTGCTCGCCGCGACTTCGCCGCCGAAGCCGCCCAGGATCACGGAGATGAAGCTGCGGTTCATCCCTTTGCACATGATGTAGGAGAGGATTGCGCCCGATGAACCGACCAGTGCGCCGGTGATGATGAGGGCGCTGTTCTCGAGCGTGAAGCCCATCGCCGCCGCGGCCCAGCCCGAATAGGAGTTGAGCATCGAGACGACGACCGGCATGTCCGCGCCGCCGATCGGGATGATCAGCGTGATGCCGAACACGAAGCTCAGCACCGTAATCGCCCAGAACGCCCAGATCGGCTGCTGCATCGCGAACAGCGCGATCAGGCCGACGATGGCGAGAAAGATTACGATATTGAGGAGATGGCGCGCAGGCAGAATGATCGGCGCGCCGCTCATGTTGCCGTTCAGCTTGGCGAACGCGATGATCGAACCGGCGAAGGTGATCGCACCGATGGCGGTGCCGAGACTCATTTCGATCAGGCTCTGCGTGCGGATGGCGCCTTCCGTGCCGATGCCGAACGCATCCGGCGAATAGAGCGCGGCACCGGCGACCAGCACCGCGGCAAGACCGACGAGGCTGTGGAACGCGGCGACCAGCTGCGGCATGTCCGTCATCGCGATGCGGCGCGCGGTGATCGCACCGATGCCGCCGCCGATGGCGAGCCCGCCGATGATCAGCACCCAGGTGAGCGGATCGCTGATGCCCGAGACCCACAAGGTGGTGAGCACGGCGATCGTCATACCGATCATGCCGTTGCGATTGCCCGCACGGCTTGACGCCGGCGAGGACAAGCCGCGCAGCGCCATGATGAACAGAACGCCCGAGACGAGATAAAGAAGCGCTGCGATATCGGCTTTCATGACTTAACCCCAGACCAGCGACGACGCGCCAGAACCAAAATCGCTCCCAACACTGTCAATGTGCGTTGACACTCATCGTCTGCTGCGAGATCGGCTTTCATTTGTCCCCCAGTAAACGGCGCGCGATGAGCGAGAGGCTGATGACCGCTCCCGCGACGAAAGCGACAAGAACTCCTGTATCGACGATCGCCGGATGCGGCACGTTAGCCAACGCGGAAGACTGCATGGTTGGGAGAAGAGGCATCATTACGACAAGCACCCAGAAGTCACGGCTCCTGGTTGGAGGTCTTACGCTGCTCCAAACGCTGTTTGTCACCCAAATCGCATCGACAGCCAGCCTCGCTGAAGTGCCAAGATCGACGCCAAACGGAGTCGATAAGTCTCCCAGCGGCCTTCCGAAAAACATAAGAGCAAGCCACGCTGCGAGGACCAGACCCCAGATAATCTGCGTCAGGCCTTCACCCGTCTCCTGCGTGCTTGCGCTGCTGGCAGCCACGTCACTTTTCTTTCTTCTTGTACATCGCCAGCATGCGCTGGGTGACGAGGAAGCCGCCGAAGATGTTCACGCTGGCCAGGATCAGCGCGCCGAGGCCGAGCAGCTTGGATGTCCACGCCGCCGCGCCGATGTTCTCGACCGACACCGCGACCAGCGCACCGACCACGATCACCGAAGAGATCGCGTTGGTAACGGCCATCAGCGGTGTGTGCAGCGCCGGCGTCACCGACCAGACCACGAAGTAACCTACGAAAATCGCAAGCACGAAGATCGACAGACGGAAGACGAAGGGATCGATGGCTTCCATCGCTTAGCCTTTCAAGCTCGGATGCACGACGGCGCCGTCGCGCGTCACGCCGGCGCCTTTCACGATCTCGTCGTCCCAGTTGAGGGCGAGCGCGCCCGTCTTCTTATCGACGATCAGCGTGATGAAATTCAGCAGGTTGCGGGCGTAGAGCGACGAGGAGTCGACCGCGAGGCGGCCCGGCAGGTTGGTGTAGCCCATGATGGTCACGCCATACTGCTCGATCACTTCGTTCGCCTTGGTCAGCGGGGTGTTGCCGCCCTGCTCCGCCGCGAGGTCGACGATCACCGAACCCGGCTTCATCGTCTTGATCATCTCTTCGGTCACCAGCACCGGTGCCTTGCGGCCCGGAATCAGTGCGGTGGTGATGATGATGTCCTGCTTCTTGATGGTGTCCGCGATCAGCGCCGCCTGTTTCGCCTGATACTCCGGCGACATCTCCTTGGCGTAACCGCCGGCGGTCTGTGCGTTCTTGAACTCCTCATCCATCACGGCAACGAAGGTGCCGCCGAGGGATTCGACCTGTTCTTTCGTCGCCGGGCGCACGTCGGTGGCCGACACGATCGCGCCAAGGCGCTTGGCGGTCGCGATGGCCTGAAGGCCCGCAACACCGACACCCATCACCAGCACGCGGGCCGGTGCGATAGTGCCGGCAGCGGTCATCATCATCGGCATGGCGCGGCCGAACTGTGCCGCCGCGTCGATCACCGCTTTGTAACCGGCGAGGTTCGCCTGCGAAGACAGCACGTCCATGGATTGCGCACGGCTGATGCGCGGCAGGAATTCCATGGCGAAGGCGTCGACGCCCTGTGCCGCGAATTTCGCCGGCGTCTCCTTGTCTACGAACGGCGCGAGCAGCGCCGCAACGACGGCGCCCTTCTTCATCTGCACGATCTCATCGGCAGACGGCGCACGCACGGAGAGAACGATGTCAGCGTCTTTCAGGACCGTCGCGGCATCCGGCGCAACGCTGGCGCCGGCCGCGGTGTAGTCCGCATCGGCCATCCGCGCCGACGCGCCCGCGCCGGTCTCGACGGCAATGTCGAGGCCCAGCGCCTTCAGCTTTTTGACGGTTTCGGGCGTCGCTGCGACGCGCGTTTCGCCGTCGCGACGTTCCTTCAGGACGGCGAGTTTCATCGGCTGAGAATCAGCCGTGGGTGCGGAAGATGGCGAGGAAGACCATGATCAGACCAATGCCGACCATCGAGACCTTCACGAACGTCGTGAAGCCAGCCCAGCCCTTGATGTGCTGGCTGATGTCCATGCTGCCCTTTTGATAGTGCGAATCGGCCATAAAAATCCCCAAACGCGATTTGCGAAGCGGCCGGGACTATAGCAAGGCGACGCACCTGCACAACGGCCCAAATCGCCGCCCCAAGCCTGCGCTTTTTGCAGGTTTTCCGCGGTTTTTAGGACGCGTTATGGCCGCGGCTTGCGGTTGGCGGTCGAATGATCCCAGTCGGCGAGCAGCGCCCGCAGGGCCGAGATGAGCGCCAGCGGCTGGTCCAGCATGATGTGGTGCCGGGCCTGCGGGATCTCGACCACCGGGGCGGAGCGGCCCAGGAGGTTGAACATGTACTCCCCGATCGACGGCGGCAGCAGCAGCGAATGCTCGCCGCGGAAGATCGCGATCCGGCATTTGGTGGACTTCAGCCGCTCCGACGTGTCGCCGATGGTGAAGCGCTGCCAGATCGCGGGATCGAACTTCCACGTGAAGCCGGTGCCCGAACCATCCGGCATCGGCACCTCTTTCAGCGAATGCCGCGCGATATGATCGACGAGATAGAGATTCTCACAGCCCTGCGGCGGCATCAGGCGGAAACGGGCAAGCGCTGCCCCGATGCTCGGATAGATGTTGTGCGGCTTGAAGCTGTCGCGCTTGGGCGGCCCGCCCGGCCGGTCTGGCGGATTCACCGGCGAGTCGATGATCACCGTGCCCGCAAGCTGATCGCCGTAAAGGCTGCCC
>DATAHD010000063.1:0-5105 GCA_036263395.1 Rhizomicrobium sp.
ACGGGCACGGGATCGCCGACGGTGATCCTGGCGCCCGGCCTCGGCGGCACAACGCTGTCCTGGGCCGGCACGCAGCGCCGCCTGTCGGCACTCACCGAAGTCATCGCCTATGACCGCGCCGGTTTCGGCTTCAGCGACCCCGGCCCCCTGCCCCGCACTGCCGACGCGATCCACAGCGATCTGCGCGCGATGATAAAAGCCCTCGATCTCAGACCACCCTACATCCTCGCCGGCCACTCCGCCGGCAGCTACGACGTCCGCATGTACGCCTCGCGCTATCCGGACGAAGTCGCCGGCCTCGTGCTCGTCGATCCCTCGAGCGAAGAGCAGACCGAACGCTTCCGCGTCGCGTCCGAAGACTTCGACAAACTCAACGTCATGGCCGCCGCGATGTACCGCCGCTGCGGCGAAGCCGCGGCCGCAGGAAAACTCAAACGCGACAATCCCGAATACGCCGATTGCTTCGCGCTCGGTTACCCCGACCTCTCCGAGCCGCTGACAAACGCCTACAAAAACATGCGCCTTGCCCCCGGCCTCTGGCAGGCGTGGGAGTCGGAGATGGCGAGCTTCGGCAGCGAGAGCGTCCCCCAAATGCGCGCCGTCCGCCGCCCGCTCGGCGACATCCCGCTGATCGTGCTGACCGCCAAGAACATCCAGATGGGCCCGGTCAAACTCCCCGATGACATGGACACAAAACTCCGCACCATCTGGTTCGCCCTCCACGCCGACCTCGCCTCACTCTCCACCAAAGGCGACCGCCGCATGATCGAATCCGGCCACAACATCCAGGTCGAACACCCGCAACTCGTCGCCGACGCGATTGCCGAAGTGGTGCAGATGGCGCGAGCCACATAACTCCCGATTTCTTCGAGCCGCGCATTGTGAAGGGCCTCGGTATGCAGGTGACAGTTTCAATAGACGTCCCGACGATCGACGAGGGCATCAAGTTCTTCGGCGCCGTCTTCGGCTTCACCGAAACGGCTCGACCACATCCTGGTTACGCGATGCTGAAGCAGGGCGACGCAACGATTGGCTTGCTCGCCAAACCGGCTGGATCATCACCCGCAAAAGGAAGCAACGATGTCCGTAGATATGAACGTCATTGGACACCTGTTCATGTCGACTTCCGCGTAGACGATTTCGAAGCGACCCTCGAACGTGCTCTGGCGAACGGAGCAAAGGCGGAACAGGTGCACCGCGTCGCAGGCTTCCCGCCAGTCGCGTTTTGTAGCGATCCATTCGGCCACGGGTTTTGCATCGTAGGGGTAACGAAGCTCTGATCGCTTTCAGAAAGTCTGGCACGCAAAGCGCGCCGCCCATTTCGGCAACAGGCTTCGCCATCAACGCCTGAGAAGAACGCCGCGGCTCCGCGCCTCCGCGTGAACCCATCGCCTCTCACAACAACTACAGAACTAGCCGCCCCGGAGCGATCCCTCTGCGCCTCTGCGCGAACCTTCTTACTCACCACCCCGAGACGGATGCCCGCGAGTTCAAGGAAACCGCTCCGCAAACGCCGACATCTCATCGCCCGACGCCGCCGTCCTGCGATCGACATCCGGATCGCTCCTGTTCGGAATGCGCGCAATGATCCCGTCGAGCGCCTCGCGCATCGCCGTGAACTCCGCCCTCGCCTCGTCTTCCCCGACAGACAAGTACCGCGAGTGCATCATCCACTCGTAGATCCCGCAGGTGATGATGTGGTGCGAGCTGTCATCGTTGCGCTCCAGCGAGATGCGCGCTCCCAGATCGTGCACCTGATCCACCACGAGGATCCCGCCATCCGTGCCGCGCAACGGCACGCCGTCCTCTACAACATCGAGATCGGTCCACATCGATTCCACGTACTCACCCCTTCGGCAAATGCGCCAGCATCAGCGGCAGGAACGATTGCCCGATCACGTCTTTCCCACCGCTCGCCATTGCCGCGTAGTTGAACTCGCCGCCGAGCGCGAGATGCGCAAACCCGTGCACCATCGACCACGTGGCCAGCAGCATGCCCCACGCGTCCGGCGTCATGTCGCCCTCCGGCTCCAACCCCTTCGCCGCACGGATCGCACCCTCCAGCACCCGGAACGCGCGATTGCCGACCGTCGCCAGATCGCGATAGCTCATGTCGCACACATCGTGCCGGAACATCAGCGTGAAGCGCGCTGGCCGCTTCATCGCGAACGCCACATACGCCAGCCCCTGCTCATTCAGCCGCTTCGCCGGATTGTTCCCGCCGCGCGCATCCGCCGCCGCAAGATCGTCGCCGAATTCCTGAAACCCCTGCAGCGCCAGCTCTGACAACAGTCCACGCGCATCGCCGAAGTGATGCGCCGGCGCCGCCGGTGAAACGCCCGCCCGCCGCGCCACCTCGCGCAGCGCAAACCCGTCCACCCCGCGCTCCAAAATCAACGCCTCGGTCGCCGCCAGCAGCTGCTCGCGCAGATTGCCATGATGATATGGCCGCGCGCCGCGTGCTTTCGCGCCATGCGCCTTGCGCGTGGCCGGCTTTCGTTTGGGAACTGCCTGCACAACCATCTTGACGTTGTTCAAATTGCTCACTAGGTTATTTGAACATTGTTTAGATGAAGTTGCGGGAGAGGTCCATGGAAAACGGATTGGTCAAGCTCAGCCGCTATGCCGTCGTGTTCCTGTCGGTCGGCGTCGCGGTCCACGCGATGCGCTACGCCGCCGTGCCCGCCAACATCTGGCTCGGCGTCGACGACGGCATACGCAGCGTGATCGAACGTGTCCCGTTGCAGGCCCTCGCCCATATGCTGTTCGGCCCCATCGCGCTGTTCGCCGGCGCCTTCCAGTTCCTGCCGAACCTGCGCGCCCGCCGTCCCACGCTGCACCGCTGGACCGGCCGCACGTACATGATCGCGTGCCTGATCTCCGGCGTCGGTGCCCTTGCCACCGCGCCCTTCGCGTCCGGCGGCCCCATCGCAGGCTTCGGTTTCGGTCTGCTCGCGATCTGCTGGCTGACCTCCAATATCGGCGGCTGGCGCGCCGCGCTGCAGGGCAAGTTCGAGCAGCACCGCATCTGGATGCGCTACAGCTACGCCATGACCTTCGGCGCCGTGACCTTGCGCCTGCAGGTCCCGATCGGCCTCATGTTCCTCGGCTTCCACAGCTACACCGAGATGTCCGTCTGGCTCGCCTATACCAGCTGGATCCCGAACGTGATCCTGGTGGCGATCTACACCGCCCTCCGCCGCCCACGCTCTGCGCCGGCGGCGATGGTGCCTGCCGAATAATTCTCTCTTCTAACCGTCGTCATAGCCGGTCGACCCGTAGCGCAGCGCAGGGCGTACCGGCTATCCGTTGCCGCGAATGTTGAAGAGCGAGCCTCACTGATCACACATCGAGGCAATGGATGGCCGGGAATGGCCTTCGCTGCGCTACGGCTCACCCGGCCATGACGCCGTCGCGGCGAGCATTTCATCCGTACACGGACAAAACAATCCGTATAAAGAAAAAGGGACGCCCGGTTTTTCCGGACATCCCAGTATAGGGCTCACTATAAATTCCGAAAAACAGTCTGGCAAGGCCCCTCCGCATGCCCTAGATGAACCACCCTCAGCTTGAGAGGGATTCCCATGCGCGCCTGCGGCCTCGACTTCGGCACCTCCAACTCCGCCATCGGTGTGATGGCCGGCAACGCTCCGGCGCTCGCTCCCGTCGAGGGCGACGAGACCT
Organism: Rhizomicrobium sp.; assembly: GCA_036263395.1. GTDB lineage: Bacteria > Pseudomonadota > Alphaproteobacteria > Micropepsales > Micropepsaceae > Rhizomicrobium. The sequence goes on from DATAHD010000063.1 coordinate 3,685, forward strand.
TGATCCCCAGCGCCATCTTCTTCGACTACGAGACCAAGGGCCGCGTCCTCTTCGGCGCCGACGCGATCGCCACCTATATCGGCCAAACCGAAGGCCGCCTGATGCGCGCCCTCAAATCCATCCTCGGCTCGCCGCTGATCGACGAGAAGACCGCCCTCGGCTACCGCCGCGTCGCCTTCACGGAGGTCGTCGAACTCTTCGTCCGTCATCTGAAAAACAAGGCCGAAGCCTTTGCGGATGAAGAGATAACCGCCGTCGTGCACGGCCGCCCGGTCCGCTTCGTCGACGGCGACGACGAAGCCGACGCCAAGGCCCAGCGCGTGCTGGAAAAGATCGCCAACAACGTCGGTTTCCAGCACGTCGCCTTCGTCTACGAGCCGATCGCCGCCGCTTATAACTACGAAGAGACCGCCACCCGCGAGGAGGTCGTCCTCATCGCCGACATCGGCGGCGGCACGTCCGACTTCACCGTCATCCGCATCGGCCCCGATCGCCGCGCCCTGCCCGACCGCGCGAGCGACATCCTCGCCAACACCGGCACCCGGGTCGGCGGCACCGATTTCGACAACCTGCTGAGTCTCGACGCCGTGATGCCGCTCCTCGGCCTCGGCTCGCAGCTCATCAAGAAGAACCTGCCGATGCCGAACGCGCTCTACTACGAGCTGGCGACCTGGGCGACGATCAACTTTACCTACACCCAGGCCAACGAGCGCGAGCTCCGCGACATCGTGAAAGACGCCCGCGAGCCGGAGAAGATCGAGCGCCTGCGCAAAACCATCCACCGCCGCCTCGGCCATCGTATCGCCTTCGCGGTGGAAGACGCCAAGATGGCGCTCAGCAGCGCCGATGTGGCGCCGATCCCGCTCGACTTCCTCGATGCCGGCCTCACCGCCGAAGCCACCCGCGCCGGCTTCGACCGCGCCATCAAGCAAAAGACCGACCGCCTCTACACCTTCGCGAGCAAATGCATCGCCGACGCCGGCCTCACGCCAGATGGCATCGACACGATCTTCTTCACCGGCGGCTCCAGCAAAGTCCCCGCCGTCCGCGACGCGATCACCCGCGCCGCACCAAATGCGCGAGCCGCGGCAGGCTCGGATTTCCTCTCGGTGGCACTGGGCCTGACGCGAGATGCGCAAAGGCGGTTCTCTTAGCTTCCCCCTCCACTTGGTGGAGGGGCCGTGACGCGTTGCGTCCAGCAACGCGGCGCGGGGGAGGATCGCGCCGACAGAAACTCAACACCACGATCCTCCCCCACGCTTCGCGTGCCCCCTCCACCAAGTGGAGGGGGAAAGTTGTGCTAGCCTCGTGCGAGGAGACTCCACATGCCCACACCCTTCACCGCCGCGCGCTACGCCACCGGCACCGCCGTCGTCGCCGGAGGCTCCGGCGGCTTAGGCGTTGCCATCTGCCGCGCGCTC
>DATAHD010000064.1:0-18493 GCA_036263395.1 Rhizomicrobium sp.
GGGGTGGAGGCGCGCGAAGCCGTCGCCACCGCCGCCGCGCGCGATGCGATCAACGGCCGTGAGTTCGTGCGCCGCGCCGAAGCCGCGTGGGGCAGCCCGATCCGCGTGCTCTCCGGTGAAGAAGAAGCGCGTCTCGCTGCCGAAGGCGTGCTGGTCGGCATTCCCGATGCCGACGGCCTCGTCGGCGATCTCGGTGGCGGCAGCCTCGACGTCGTGACCGTGAAGCATGGCCGAACCGGCGCTGCGCTCACGCTCCCGTTCGGCCCGCTCCGTTTGATGGACGCCACCAGTGGCGACGTCGACAAGACGCGCAGCCATGTCGATCGCGGCCTGCATGTGCTGGATAGCCTCGGCAAACTCGATGGCCGCTCGCTCTACGCCGTCGGCGGCATCTGGCGCAGCTTCGCGCGCGTCGACATGGAAGAGACCGGCTATCCGCTCCATGTGCTGCAGCATTATGCGATCCCGCGCGACCGTGCGCTCCGCCTCTGCAAGGTGATCTCGCGCCTCTCGATGAAATCGCTGGAGCGGATGAAAACCGTCTCCCGCCGCCGCGTCGAATCGCTACCCTACGGCGCCATCGTGCTGGAGCGGCTGCTGCTCGCGACGGAGATGAAAGACGTCATCGTCTCCGCCTATGGCGTGCGCGAGGGCATCGTGTTCGCCAGCCTGGACGAAGGCGAGCGTGCCCGCGATCCGTTGCTCGATTTCGCCGAAGGCATGAACGCGCGCATGTCGCGCAGCCCCAACCATGCGCGCGAGATGTTCGCGTGGATGGAGCCGCTCTATCCGAACGAGAAGCCGTCCGACCGCCGCCTGCGCGAAGCGTTCTGCTATTTCTCGGACATCGCGTGGCGCCGCCATCCCGACGACCGCTCGCTCGGCGCCTTCAACCAGGTGCTCACCGCACCCTTCGCCGGCGCCGACCACCGCACCCGCGCGATCATGGCGACGGCGGTGTTCCACCGCTATTCGGGCGACGAGGACTTCCCGCGCGAATACGCCGCCGCAGGTCTGTTGTCCGAAGATGACGAGTCCTACGCCAAGCGCATGGGCCTGACCGCCCGCCTCGCCTTCGCCCTGTCGGCCTCTGCCCTGGGCGAGCTGGCGCACTACACCCTGCGCATGACCCCGACCCGGGTCCTCCTTGACGTCCCCACCCGCCGCGAAACCATCGCCGGCGAACCCGTCCAAAAACGCCTCGGCGCCCTGGCCCAGGCCTCCGGCCGCAAAGGCGAAATCCTGGTGGGTTAGTGATCCTCCCCTGCGCAGCGGGGGAGGTGTCACGCGAGCAAAGCGAGCGTGACGGAGGGGGAAAGTGTCCACCTCCCAGCAAAATCCCGGGAATAAACCGCCCCAAACCCCCGTCTTCCCCGCGTGCGCCAAGTCGCGCCGCTGAAATTGACCGTCACAGCCCTTATTTCTTGCCTGTCAGGGCATTAGGGTCTTAAACGCCCGCCTGAAAGCGCCCCCTTGGGCGAAGGAGACACCATGGGTAGCCTGAGCATCTGGCACATTCTGATTGTCGGGGCCGTGTTCCTCGTCCTGTTCGGTGGCCGGGGCAAGATTTCCGACCTGATGGGCGACTTCGCCAAGGGCATCCGCTCGTTCCGCGAAGGCCTCAACGCGCCGGAAGACCCCAAGACCATCAACGCCGAACGCACCGACAAAGAAAAAGACCCCGTCGCCCGCTAATTAACCTCTCCCGCGTGCGGGAGAGGACGCTTGGCGCAGCAGGCGCCAAGCCGGTGAGGGGAAGTCCGCTACCCATATGTTCGATCTCTTCAGCTGGAGCCACATCCTCATCCTGCTCACGGTCGCGCTCGTCGTCGTGGGACCGAAGGACCTGCCCAAGCTGATGCGCACCGCCGGGCAGTGGGCCGGCCGCGCCCGCGCGATGGCCAACGAATTCCGCCGCAGCTTCGACGAGATGGCGCGCCAGTCCGAACTCGACGAACTGCGCAAGGAGATCGAGTCGCTGCGCAACGAGCGCCCGCTCGCCGGAATCGAACGCGACCTCAACGAATCCATCCTGCCGCCTGAACATCGCAGCGTTCCATCGGCCGCATCCGACAGCATGATGCGCCCCCAGGGTCCGCCGGAACCGCCGATCGATCACAGCAAGGTCGATGAAGAGCCGGTGATCGCCGATCCGGAAACCGCTGCGGATGTCGCCAAGGGGCCGCCCGCCCCATGAACACGCGCACCGCCGAAGAGGAAGCCGAGATCGAAGCGACGAAGGCGCCGCTGCTCGACCATCTGATCGAGCTGCGCAAGCGTCTTGTCTACGCGATCCTGTCTTTTCTCGTCTGCTTCGGCATCTGCTTCTTCTTCGCCAAGGAGATTTTTGCGTTCCTCACCATGCCGCTCGCGCATGCGCTGGCCGGCAAGGTCAACGATCACCTGATCTACACCGCGCTCTACGAGACGTTTTTCACCTATGTGAAGGTCGGCGCCTTCGGCGGCATCTGTCTCGCTTTCCCGATCATCGCGGCGCAGGTCTGGCTGTTTGTCGCGCCCGGTCTCTATCGCAACGAACGCCGCGCCTTCCTGCCGTTCCTGCTCGCAACGCCGATCCTGTTCACCGCCGGCGGCGCGTTCGTCATGTATGTGATGCTGCCGAACGCCATCCACTTCTTCCTTGGCTATGAGACCGCGTCGACCACCAACAGCCTCGGCATCCAGCTGCAGGCCAAGGTCAGCGAGTATCTCGACCTCGTCACCACCCTGATCTTTGGCTTCGGCCTGACGTTCCAGCTCCCGGTGCTGCTCACGCTGCTCGGCCGCGTCGGCATCGTCACCAGCCGCCAGCTGCGCGACATGCGCCGCTACGCCATCGTCGGCGTCACCGCACTCGCCGCGATCTTCACCCCGCCCGACGCCTTCAGCATGATCAGCCTCGCCGTCCCGCTGGTCTTCCTCTACGAAGCTTCGATTTGGCTCGTCTGGCTCTTCGAACGCAACCGCGCCAAAGAAGACGCGGCCGCTGCTGCTTCTAACAAATAAACTGTCATCCCCCGCGACTGGCCGTGCGAAGCGCGGCCGGGAGGGAAGGGGACCCAGGATAAGCCGTCTGGGCACTGTCGACGCATTCTTGCGCATCGCCTTGAAACATTCGCTCGGTGCGGGATGACAGCGGTTTTGTTGATATTTAACGGATAACAGGGCATTACCGCCCCGTTCCAACAGGTCCTCCGCCATGCACGACATCAAAGCCATCCGTGACGACAAAGCCGCATTCGTCAGCGCCCTCGCGCGCCGTCCGGCCTATGCGTCGTCGGCGGAATCCGTGGCGGATGAGATCCTCGCGAAGGACAAAACCCTGCGCGACCTGCAGACCGAACTGCAACAGAAGCAGGCGCGCCGCAACGAAGCCTCCAAGCTGATCGGCAAAGCCAAGGCACAGAAAGACGAAGCGCAGGCCCAGGCGCTGATGGACGAAGTCGCGACTATCAAGGACGCGATCCAGACCGGCGAAGCTAAAGAACGCGAACTCGCCGACGAGATGCGCACTCTTCTCGCCGTGTTGCCGAATCTGCCCGCCACCGACGTCCCGAAGGGCGAGAGCGAGGACGACAACGTCCCTGTCTCCGCGCGCGCGTTCGGCAAAGCGCCGAGCCTCAACACCAACAAACCGAAAGAGCACTTCGAAATCGGCGAAGCGCTCAAGATGATGGACTTCGAACGCGCCGCCAAAGTCTCCGGCGCCCGCTTCGTCTATCTCAAAAGCGGCCTCGCCAAATTGAACCGTGCGCTCGCCAGCTTCATGCTCGACAGCCACGTCGAAAACTTCGGCTACACCGAAGTGAACCCGCCGCTGCTGGTGAAGAACGACGCGTTCTTCGGCACCGGCCAGTTGCCGAAGTTTGAGGAAGACCTGTTCTTCACCGACCCGGTCACGCAGTCGATCCTCGAAGCCAAGCTCGTCGAAGGCATGAAGGCCGTCGCCGAACCCGAAGGCGCCGCTGCCGCACCGAAGGAGATCGACGTCGCCGATGAGGAATATGCGGAGCTCGTCGCCCGCCGCAATCTAGAGGCCTTCCGCTATCAGAACCGCTTCGGCCTGATCCCGACGGCGGAGATTTCGCTCACCAACTACGTCAACGGCGAAATCCTCGACGAAGCCGAACTGCCGATCCGCTTCACCGCCTATACGCCGTGTTTCCGTTCCGAAGCTGGCGCCGCGGGCAAGGACACGCGCGGCATGATCCGCATGCACCAGTTCGACAAGGTCGAACTCGTCTCCATCACATCGCCCGACGCCTCCAATGACGAGCACGAGCGCATGACCGATGCGGCGCAGAGCATTCTGAAAAAACTCCACCTGCATCACCGCGTCGTCACCTTGTGCGCCGGCGATATGGGCTTCGGTGCGAAGAAGACCTACGACATCGAGGTCTGGCTGCCGGGGCAGGGCCGCTTCCGCGAAATCTCCAGCTGCTCGAACTGCGGCGACTTCCAGGCCCGCCGCATGAACACGCGCGTCCGCGGCAAAGACGGCAAGGTCAAAGGCCCGGTCCACACCCTGAACGGCTCCGGCCTCGCCATCGGCCGCACGCTGATCGCGATCATGGAAAACTATCAGCAGCCGGACGGCACCATCGCCATCCCCGACGCGCTGCAGCCCTACATGGGCGGGCAGAAAATCATCTCCGCTTAAAAGTTAGATTGTCATCCCCGGCGAGCAGAGCTTCGCGCTTCAGCGCGAAGCGGCGCGAGGTTAAGGGGACCTAGGATAACCCGTTTGCTCAGCTCTATCAGAGCTGGGCATCGAACAGCACAACAGACGGCTCATCCTGGGTTCCCTTAACCTCGCTTCGCCCGCTGGCGCGTGCGAAACTCGCCGGGAATGACAATCGGTTTTGAAATCGCTCCCCGCGTCCGCGCCACCGCTCTCGCCATGGGTGCCTCCGGCCGCGCGTGGCTCGAGGCACTCCCCGGTCTCATCGCCGATGCCGAGCGCCGCTTCAACGTCACCGCCACACGCGCGATGACCGGCGGCACCGAGGCCTTCGTCACCGAGGCCGTCACCGCATCGGGCGAAACCGTCATCCTCAAATGCGCGATCACCGGCATCGAGACATCGCGGCGTGAAGCCCATGTCCTGCACGCCGCCAAGGGCAGGGGCTATGTCACGCTGCTCGATGCCGACGAAGCGAACAACATCCTTCTGCTCGAAAAACTCGGCCCGCAGCTCTACGAATGCGGCCTCTCCGAAGACGACCAGATGCGCGCTATCTGCGCCACACTCGCCAACGCATGGATGCCCGAACTGCAAGGCCCGCGTTTCGCCACCGGCGCCGACAAAGCGCGCGAGTTCGCACGCGCGCTCGAAACCAACTGGGCCGCGATGAACAAACCCTGCGCCGAACGCACCGTCGATGTCGCGCTCAGCTGCGCGAAGAATCGCCTCGCCGCACACGATCCCGCACACGCTGTCCTCTGTCACGGCGATGGCCATCAGTGGAACACGCTGCAAGACCCGCGCGGCGGTTTCAAATTTGTCGACCCCGACGGCGTCGTCGCCGAGCGCGCCTACGATCTCGCGATCCCGATGCGCGAATGGCCCACCGTCGAACCCGACAAACGCGCCCACGCGCAACGCCGCTGCAAACTCCTCGCGTTCCTCACTGGCGTCGACGAGCGCGCGATCTGGGAGTGGGCACTCCTGCAACTCGTCACCAACACGCTCTGCTTTCCGACGCACCCCATCCACGACGGCCAACGCACCCAGCTCGCCGTCGCCGACGCGATGGCGGCTGTCGCCTAAAGCCGCGCCGCGATCTTTCCGGCGGGCGTCGGCATCAAACCGCCCATGCCCTTCTGAATCAGCCCCAGCTCCAGCAGCTTTGTGCGATGCGCCGCCAGAAGCGAACTCGCGCTCATGAAACTGCGCGTCACGACAAGGCGCAGCGACAGCAATTCGTCGGTCGTAAGCTCGGTGGCATTGTGCAGGTGGTTCAATTCGCCCTCGCTTGGTTGCACCGGGTATAGGCGCATTCGCATACGATTGCGCGGCCCTTGTAATCCGTGCATCGCGTCCCCATCTATCCAACATCGGCATATCCCTGCCGTGTTCTCCGACAATCCGGAAAAGTCTCGGCTGGCGCATCTGCCTGCTGATGCGGGAAACCGCGTCGCGTATGCAGATCGCGTCCGGGCGGCGATGGAGCGGCGCGCAGGCGCAGGTTCCGTCGCCGCCTGCCGCGCCAACCAGAAAGAGCCTCCGATGGCCAACCGTATCACCAGCGCTCAGGTCACGTTCCAACGCCCGTTTCTTCTCACCGGCTTCGTCAAGCTACAGGCGGCCGGCACCTACACCGTCGATACCGAAGAGGAACAGATCACCGGGCTGACCTTTCCCGCCTGGAAACGCACCGGAATGATCATCCAGATCGCCCGCGCCGGTGTTTTCGAGCATGTGCCGGTCGATCCGGCCGAACTGCACGAAGCGCTCATGCGCGACGGTGCGCAGGAGAATCCGGCGCATCCCGCATCGCCGGGTGCAGGGGAGACGCGCCGCAACGCCGCGCGCAACACGCGTCTGGTTACCCGCAAGAAATTCTGATCCCAAAGGAAATGCAGATGGCAAACTTCGTCGAAGGCAACAGCAACCCGTTCGATCTCAGCCGCATCCAGGCCGAAGGCTGGACGGCCGCCCGCAAATACCTGCTGTCGGGCGATCCCGGTAACGTGAAGGCGATCGCCGCCCTCAATCCCTACAAGGCCGCGCTCGAACGCTCCCGCTGGTACGCAGGCTTCAACAAAGCCGTCGAGAAAATGTAGCGCGAATCGACGAGCGCCCCGATCCGGGACTCGTCGATCCTGCAATTCGTCTACCTCCGTTCAGGGCGCCTCGTTCGAGAACACGATCGTACCCGACGCGCCGAACATGCCGCCGACGCCGTGTGCGATGCTGACCTTCGCGCCCGGCACCTGCGCCGGTGCGATGCCGCGCATCTGGCGCACGCTCTCCTGCAGCGCATACATCCCGTACATGCCGGAGTGCATGTAGGAGAGGCCGCCGCCATTGGTGTTGAGCGGCAACTTGCCGCCCGGCGCCGTGTTGCGGCCGCGGATGAACGACGCCGCCTCGCCCGGTTTGCAGAAGCCAAGGTCTTCAAGACCGTACAAAGGCAGATGCGCAAACGCGTCGTAGATCATCAGGTGATCGACATCGCTGTGCTTGATGCCGGATTCCTCGAACGCCTTCTTGCCGGAAACGCGAAACGCCTTGGACGACGTGAAGTCCTCCATCTGGCTGATCATCGGCGTCTCGACGCTCTCACCCGTGCCCAAAATGTAGACCGGCTTCTGCGGGAAGTCCTTCGCCCGTTCCGCGCTCGTCAGGATCAGCGCACCGCCGCCGTCGGTGACGAGGCAGCACATCAGCATGCGGAACGGCCATGCGATCATCGGTGAGTTCAGCACATCGTCGACCGTGATCGGATCCTTGAACGAGGCGCGCGGATTCTTCGCCGCCCACTCGCGCTGGATCACCGCCACCATGGCAAGGTCTTCGACCGTCAGCCCATACGTCTTCAGGTACCGCAGCACCGGAATCGTGAACATCGTCGGCGGACCGCTCGGCCCGAATGGCATCTCGAACTGGCCGTTGAGGCTCGATCCACCGCCGCCGCCAAAGCGCCCGCCGCCAACCCGCGACCGCCCGCTTTCGCCATGCGTAATCAAAACCGTGTGGCACAGGCCTTCGTTGATCGCCGCCGCCGCGTGGCGGACATGCAGCATGAAGGAACAGCCGCCGACCTGCGTGCCGTCGGCATAGCGCGGCGTGATGCCCATGTAATACGCGAGTTCGGTCGGCGAGATGCCGGCGGTCGCAACGCCGTCGATGTCGCTGGCCTTCAGCCCCGCATCTTTCATCGCGTTCAGCGCGGCATCGGCATGCAGGCCGATCACCGACATGTCGGGAATTTTGCCCAGCTTGGTGGTCTCGGCGGCGCCGACGACGGCAACAGATTTCTGTTTCATCGGATCAGGCCTTTACCGACTGGGATTGGGGCGCCGGTTCGAAGAGGGGAAGAGAAATGGTGTCGCTCATCTTCGCGAACGTCACCTGCACCGGCATGTCGAGCACGAGCGCCTCGGGTGTCTGCGGGCAGCCCGTGATGTTCGTCATCATCTGCGGCCCTTCGGCCAGCTTCACCACCGCAATCGCATACGGTTCGGTCCCCATATCGGGCCGCGGCCGCATGTTGATCACATAAGACCACAGCACGCCTTTGCCGCTCGCCTTGTAAACCTCGACCGCGCGGCTCGAGCATTTCGGACAAAACGGCCGCGGCGGAAAGTAACTGTCGCCGCATTCGGTGCAGCGCTGCAGCAGCAATTCGCCGGCCGCACAGCCATCCCAAAAATGCCGCGTCTCAGGCGTCGGCTCCGGAAGCATTCGCGAGGGCATGAGAATCCATCAAATGAAGTGTCGCTACCGCCATTGGAGCGGAAACGACGGCGCTGGGCAAACCCACTGCGTCACTCTCGCCTTGCGGGCTAAAGCTCCTTCTCCGCTAGGCTGCGGAATTCGTCCGGCACCGACTGCGACGCATCGAATGCGGACGCATACCCCACCGCCTTCCATCCGAAGCGCGTCCGGATTTTGTCCATCGCCCCATCGGCACGCCCGCGGCGAATACCTTTCACCGCGCCAGCCTTGCGCCCCTCGTCGCGCAGTCCCAGCGGCAGCTCCAGCTGCACCGTCGATTCCGCGCCCAGATGCGATACCGAAATACCGAGCAGCGAAATCATCCGCTCCTCTGGATATTCGCGCAGCACGCCGCGCACCAGATCGGTCGCGATCTCCGCCAACGTCGTCGTGCTGCTGACCGGCGCGGGCAGGGTGATCGCGCGCGTGACGGAGCGCAGATCGGCAAAGCGCACCCGCACCGTCACCGTGCGCCCTGGCCGCGCCTTCGCGCGCAAGCGGCTCGCCACGTGGTCCGCCAGATGCGTAAGGATCGGCTTGTAGATGCGCTCCGTCGCCGGCTTGCGTCCGACCGCCGACTGCGCGCCGGCCGAATGCGCGCGGCGATGTGTCTGGATCGCGCGCGGATCCTGATTCCACGCCAGTGCCACAAGCTTTGTCCCCGCCGCCTGTCCCAGCAATCGCTGCACCGCTTTCGGCGACGTCTGCGCCAACTGCCCGATCGTCGTGACACCAGCCTCCGCCAACCGCGCCTGCGTCACCGGCCCCACGCCCCAGATCAACTCCACCGGTAACGCATGCAGAAAGCCAAGCTCGTTGGCCGGATCGACCACCACCAACCCATCGGGCTTCGCCACCTGCGATGCGATCTTCGCCAGATGCTTGGTGCGCGCCACACCGACGGAGATGGCGAGCCCCAACTCGTCGCGCACCCGTGCCCGCATCTTCGCCGCAATCTCCGCCGGCGGCCCGAACAGCCCAACCGATCCGGTGACATCGGCAAACGCTTCGTCGATGGAGATGCGCTCGACCGCCGGTGTGAAATCGCCCAGCACCGCAATCGCCGCATCACCCAGCCGTTGGTACTCGCTGAAATGCCCCTCGACGAAAATCAGTTCGGGACACAGCTGCCGCGCCATCCGCCCCGGCATCGCGCTCTTCACGCCGAACTTCTTCGCCTCATACGACGCCGCCAGCACAACGCCGCCACCCACCGCAATCGGCTTGCCGCGCAGCGCCGGATTCAGCAGCTGCTCGACCGAGGCATAAAACGCGTCCAGATCCGCGTGAATGATGGCGGTGGTGGCTTCCATCCGCGGTCGCCCGGAAAATCACGAAAAGAACGTAAAGTGAACATGTGCCGTGGTCAAGCCGTGCAACGGCTATCGCGCGCCGCAACTCCGGGCCTATCGTGATGGCCGCGACAACGCTGGAGCGCACCGATGCAGCAGGCCCTGATGGATCGCGTCGCGCCGTGGCTCGACAAAGTCGCCGCCGTCGCGCCCATCGCGCGCGAAACCGCGAACTGGTCCGAAGCGCACGCCCGCCCGCATGACGCGTTCGTCGATGCGCTGCGCGAGGCGGGCCTCTTCAGTCTCCTCGTGCCGGAGAACATGGGCGGCGCCGGTCTCTCCGCGTGGGAGCTGCCGCCGGTGTTCGAAGCGATGGCGCGCGTCGACGGTTCGGCCGGATGGACGCTCGCGCTCGGCCAAGGTCTTCTCGCGCAGCTCGTGCTGCCGGCCGTCTACCGCGATCTCTTTGCCGATCCGAAGATGACGATGGCCGGCTCGCTCAACCCGGTACAGGTGCGCGCGACGAAAGTCCCCGGCGGCTATCGCTTCTTCGGCCGCGGTACCAACGTGTCCGGCTGCACCCACGCGACATGGATGGTGGCGGCGGGCCTCGTGGTCGAAGACGGCGTGCCGAAGTTTGTCGACAACATGCCGATCATCCGCGTCGGTGTGCTGCCGATGAAGGATTGCACGATCCACGAAACCTGGAACACGCACGGCATGCGCGGCACCGGCAGTCACGACGTGACGTTCGAAGATTTCTTCGTCGCCGACGATCTCACCTTCACGCAGACCGAAGCGCTGATGAATCTCGGCGCCTCGCTCGCGCCCGTCGCGCTCGGCATCGCACAGCACGCGATCGATGCGTTTGTCGATCTGGCGACGAACAAGGTACCGCTCGGCTCACGCACGCTATTACGCGAACGGCCCCAAGCGCAGATCCAACTCGGCGAAGCGCTCGGCTATCTCGAGGCCGCGCGCAGCCTGTTCTACGAAACCGCCGCCGAAGCCGAAGCGCGCCGCAAAGCCGGCACCACCCCCACCGACGCAGAACGCGCCCGCGTCAGCCTCGGCTCGGTCGTCGCCGCACAACATTCCGCCCGCGCCGTCGATCTCATCTATGATGCCGCCGGCCTCACTGCCGCGCAAAACACCAACCCCATCGGCCGCTGCTGGCGCGACATCCACACCACGCGCCAGCACATCCGCCTCGCCACCACCCGCTACGAAGTCTACGGCCGCATCGCGCTGGGTCTGCCCGCAGGCTCACCGTTGATCTAGCGTGCGTGCCGTGCGGCGCCGACGCCTTTGAGTTTGCTGCGATCCGCTTCGCCGAGCAGGTGGATCGGATCGACCATCTGCCCGTCGATCTCCACCCAGCCCATGTGATTGCGCCCTGCCGACCAGCCCAGCAGGCGCTGAATCTGCTCGGGATAGCTTGCCACTTCGTCGGACGACATGGAGAGATACATATTCTCTTCCTGCCGCATGTTTGCCGCGTCGAGCGCCAGGCCCACCGCGGTGCGGTATTCGTTCGCCGTCGTGTTCGCGCCGCCGGCGTGAAACGTCGAGCCGAGGAAGATCAGCGCCGATCCCGCCTTCATCTCCGTCGGAATCGCTTCCGATATCTCCGGCTTGCGCTCGTCGTCCCACAGATGGCTGCCGGGGATGACCAGCGTGCCGCCGTTCTCCGCCGTGAAGTCGGACACGGCACAAATCACCTGCACGCGGCCCTCGCGGCCATTGGAGGGATGCTTCCACATGAAGACGGTGTCGTCGCGGTGCAGCGGCTGGGCCGGCTGACCGGGCGCAAGCTGGATCGCCTGCGTCACGCCGATGCGCACATCGGCCGCCATCGCCAGACGTTCTTCACCGACCCACACCTCGCGCGGCTGGCATAGGAAGTGCTCCGCCGCCTTCAGATAGAGTGGATGCGTTGCGATCTCCACGCAGTGGCGCGTGTGCGAGAAGAGGGCGCTCAGCCGCCGCGTCTTGAACCCGGCAAAGGGATCGCGGCCCGCCGACTGCTTCTCCATCAGCGGCAGCAGATCGCGGCGCAGGCCCGCGAGGGTCAGCGGCGAGAGGAAGTCCTCGATGATCACGCCGCCATCGAGCTCCAGCACCTTCACGACATCGCCGACGGCGGCAGTGTTGGAAAGTTTGACCAAGCCAGTCATAGGTTTCTCCTTAGAGCGCGCTGCGGTTCGCAACGCGCCGCGCGACCATCGTGAATGCTGCAAGGCTCGCCGCCGTGGCCACTGCGAATAGGGCATAAAGCGGCACGTAGCTCTGGCCCGCGCTCACCAGCGCACCGGCGATGGTCGGACCGAACGCGGCGCCAATGGCGAGTGCCGCCGGCATCAACACGGCGACGCGGCCGTTGGGATCGGCCGATGCGATCAGGCCCATCTGGTACGCCATCGGGAAATTCCACAGACCGACCGCGAGCAGCGCGCCGATGGCATAACCGGCGAGGCCGTGGCCGAGCAGCAGCACGGCAATACCGGCGATGGCGAGCCCCATGCTGACGGCCAGCGGCTGGCCGCGTCCGAAACGATCGCCGAGACCGGCAGCCACCAATCCGGCTGCGCCGCTGATGGCGAGGCCTACCGTCAGCAGCATATTGGAGGTCTGATCGTCGACGCCGAAGCTGGATGCGATCTGAGTCAGGAACGCCCACATCGCCGCGAAGCCGCCGAACGACACAAGCAGCGCGCTCAGTCCGATCCACGGCGTCCAGTTGGTCGGCGAGACGGTGCCGCCAACTGTGCGGCGCGCCATGGCAAAGCGCTCCTCCGGCGGCACGAGGGTGCGGCCCGCGGGAATGCCGGACAGTCCCGCCAACGACACCACGGTGGCGATCGCCGCGAGCGTCAGCGCCGTACCGCCAAAGCCCCAGTGCGCCGTCACATACGCTGTCAGGATCGACATCGCCGCGATCGCGAGCAGTGTTTCGAGCGCAAGCTTGGCGCCGAACGCGCGGTCCGGCTTCTCATTCTCCGATACCACCGCGATCGTCACAGTGTAGAGGAATGCCATGCCGGCGCCGGTGACGAACAGCGCGGCGAGCAAAGCGCCGTAAGATTGGACGAAGGCTGCGAAGGCCAGACTGCCTGCGGCAAGCGCCGTGCCCCCGGCGATGAGGCCGCGCCAGTCGAAGCGCCCGATCCACATGCGCGAGGTCGCGGCAGGCAATGCAAACCCTGCCAGTGAGGCCGAGCCGACGACGCCGATCTGCGCATCGTTGAGATGGAACTGCGCCGCCGCGGCGACGAGCAATGCCGGCATCACGTTGAACAACAGCGCGCCGACGGATGACACCGTGCACGCGGAGAGGAACACGGAGAGCGGCTGGCGATACGGCGGCGCGTGCGTTTCCGGCTTGCGCTCCACAAACGCATGCGGACGCTCGGGCACTTCGTTGGACGGCGGAATGCGCACCCGCATGCTCGCATAGCCCTTGGTGAACGGACTCGCGATGTGTTCCGGATCGCCGACGACCTCGATCTTCGGGAAGCGCTTCAGGATCTCTTCCCAGATGACGCGCAGCTGCATCTCCGCCAGGCGGTTGCCGACGCAGCGATGGATGCCGTAGCCGAAGGAGATGTGCTGACGCGGCCGCTCGCGGTCGATGATGTAGCTGTTCGGGTTCTCGATCACCTCGTCGTCGCGGTTGCCCGAGACGTACCACATGACGACCTTGTCGCCCTTCTTGATGTGCTTGCCGTTGAGTTCGAAATCGCGCGTCGCGGTGCGCCGCATATGGGCCAGCGGCGTTTGCCAGCGGATCGTCTCGGACACCATCGACGGGATGAGTTCGGGATGCTCACGCAGCTTCTGGTACTGCTCCGGATTCTGGTTCAGCGCCAGCACGCTGCCGGTGATCGTGTTGCGCGTCGTGTCGTTGCCGCCGACGATCAGTAGCGTGACGTTGCCGAGATATTCCATCGGCCCCATGTTCCGCGTCACATCGCTGTGCGCGAGCATGGAGATCAGGTCCATTCTCGGCTCGGCATTCACTCGCTCATTCCACAGCCGGATGAAGTAATCGAGGCATTCCATCGCGACGGAGAGCTGCTCCTCGGTCGTCTCCACCATACGGCCAGGGCCGGGCACCGTCGTCAGGCAGTCGGACCAATAAGTCAGCTTGCGCCGGTCTTCGAACGGAAAGTCGAACAAGGTCGCCAGCATCTGCGTCGTCAGTTCCATCGACACCTTGTCGACCCAGTCGAACGTCTCACCCACCGGCAGGGCATCGAGAATCTTGCCTGCGCGCTCACGGATCAGCGATTCCATCCGCGCCAGATTGGCCGGCGCGACGATCGGCTGAACCACCTTGCGCTGCGCATCGTGCTTTGGCGGATCCATCGCGATGAACATCGGCAGATCGGTGTCGTCTTTGACTTCGTCGAAGATCGTGATCTCGCGGTCGGAGGAGAATACCGCGTGATTGGTATCCACCGCCATGATGTCGTTGTATTTGGTGATCGACCAATACGGCCCATATTCGCTCTTAGGGCAGTAGTGGACGGGGTCTTCCCGGCGCAGCCGCTCGAAATACGGCCAGTGCGTATCGCTACTCCACAGATCGAGCCGGGCAACGTTGATCGCCTCCAGCGGTATGCTGTTTGCGTCTTCGGTGGCGGCTTTCAATGCAGCTTGCGTGGCCATCAGGGTCCCCTTTGTATCTTTTCTTACTTCAGTGCCGATCCCACCACGGCGACGGCACGAATTTCGACGAGCAATTCCGGCATGGCAAGCTGCGTCACGCCCACCGCCGACCACGACGGATAGTTGCTCGGGAAGAACGCGTCCTTCACCTTGCCGAATTCCGCCGATCCACCGCGCAGGTCGATGTGGAAGGTAATGATCTCCACCACATCGTCCAGGCTCGCACCGGCCGCCTCCAGCACCGTCTTCAGGTTGGTGAAGGCAAGCTGCGCCTGCTCGGTCAGCCCCTTGCCCGGCCGCATGCTCGCGTCGATGCCGACCTGCCCGGACACCCAGACCATGTCCCCAACGCGCGTTGCCTGCGAGAAGTGGAAGTTGTCATACATGACCTTGGTGGAGCCGGGATTGATCAGTGTCCGCGTCATCGCCGCCCCCTTAGCGCACTTGCTGGAAGACGGGCGAACGGAACGGCTCACCCGGTTCAAGCTTCGCCATCTCCTCGCGGAACAGCATGCCGTTGCGGGTGAAGCCCGGCGCGCGGCTTACGGCCGGCAGCGGATAGAACGTCGCGTCGTCGCCGAAGAACCGGAACACGATCGTGTGCCGGTCGCGGAAATTCGCATCCACCGCCGCGCCGCCATGCAGCGAGTTGGGATGCAACACCAGCACGTCGCCCGGCTCCGTCGCCCAGGAGAGAATGTCGTACGCACCGGGATCGACCTTCCGCTCCGCCTCGATGTCCGGAAGGCGCGGCAGCGCATCGCCGCCATGCAGCGGATCGGTCGGATCGTTGGGATCGGCAAAGGTCGGGCCGTCGAAGCGCGTGCCCAGATGCGAACCGCGCACGATCTCCAGCGCATTCGACTTCGGCACGGATTCGAAACTTATCCACGCATTGCCCCAGTGCATGCCGTCCCACGGCAGATAGGAGGTGTCCTGGTGCCAGAAGGTGCGCGGGCCGACGCCGCCGGTCTTGATGAAAATCTCTTCGGCGAAATACCAGACGTTCTTGGAGCCCCAGAGTTCGGAGAACAGCTGGCCGAACGGCATCTGCGCCATCATCGCATCCAGCTTCGGCTTGGCGTTTGGGTTGGCGTTGTCGACGAACGACTGATGCTCGGTGCCTTTCAGCATGCCCGATGCGTTCGGCCCCGGATTTGCCACCGCCCAGTCGAGCGCCGCACGGCACGTCGCCAGTTGTTCCTTGTTCAGCAGGCCGCGCACCACAACGGCGCCGTCCTCACGATACCTCTGCCTCAGCGATTCTTGGATCATGTCTGTGCTCCCGTTTCACGTGACTGGGTGATCGCTAGCACTGTTCGCGAATTAACACAACAATCGTTATCATAATTGTTATGCCGGCCAAAATCGTTATTTTCGCCCCATGAGTCAGCCCCGAGTCCTGAGCGATAAATCCCGCAGCAAAGCCGAACCGGCACCGCGCCGTGGCCGCGGCCGTCCGGTGGGCGACCACGCCGCGAAACGCGTCGAGCTGCTGGACGCTGCGATTGCCGTCATCGCGCGCGACGGCGTGGCCGCCGCGTCGCTGCGCAAGGTGGCGCAGCAGGCCGGCACCTCGACCGGCGCGGTCACCTACTATTTCGCGAACAAGGAGGAGATGATGGCCGCCGTCATCGAAGCCCAGTTCGACATCTTCGATGCGATGCTGAAAAGCGACGACGGCAAGATCGACATCCGCGCCGGTCTCAAGCGTTGGCTCGATTCGCTCAGCGACAGCGAGTCGGGCGAATACATCGCCACGTTCCAGCTATTGGCCCACGCCCGCCACGAACCGACCCTCGCCGACGTGTATCAGCGGCGCTACGCCAATTATCGTCAGGTGTTTGCGTCGATGCTCGCGAAAGGCCAAAGCGACGGCACCATCCGCACCGACGTCCCTGCCGATCTGCTCGCCGATCAGTTGAGCGCAATGGGCGACGGCTGGATGATGCTCTTCCCCATCGAACCCGAACGCTTCCACCCTTCCCGCGTCCAAGCCCTCCTCGACGCGACGATGGCACTAATTTCCCCCACCGCGCGCCAAGCGCGGGGAGGGGGCTGAGCGAAGCGAAGGGGGCGGGCCTACGCGACGAAGTCGCGTTTGTTTGACCGTAGCGTAATCTCTTCACCGTCAGAGACGAAGCGCGCGTTGCGCGCTAAGCCCGTCCCCTCGCTCCGCTCGCCCCCCAAACAAGTTTGGAGGGGGAGTAAGCCCCTGCTACCGTCCGTCCCTCGCTATTCCCCCACACAACCACCGGAGAAATGCCGATGACCGATACCCCCTATACGCCGCCGAAAGTCTGGACCTGGAACAAGGAAAACGGCGGCCGCTTCGCCGCCATCAACCGTCCGATCGCCGGCCCGACCAAGGAGCAGGACCTGCCCGTCGGCAAACATCCGTTCCAGCTCTACTCGCTCGCCACCCCCAACGGCGTGAAAGTCACCGTGATGCTCGAGGAGCTGCTCGCGCTCGGCCACAAAGGCGCCGAGTACGATGCGTGGCTCATCAACATCGGTTCGGGCGATCAGTTCACCAGCGGCTTCGTCTCGGTGAATCCGAATTCGAAAATCCCGGCACTGCTCGACCGCAGCGGCCCCAAGCCGATCCGCGTCTTCGAGTCCGGCGCGATCCTCGTTCACCTCGCAGAGAAGTTCGGCGAATTCCTGCCGAAGGATCCGGCGGCGCGCGCCGAGTGTTTCTCCTGGCTGTTCTGGCAGATGGGCAGCGCGCCGTATCTCGGCGGCGGCTTCGGCCACTTCTATGCCTACGCGCCGTTCAAAATCGAATACGCCATCGACCGTTTCGCGATGGAGGTGAAGCGGCAGCTCGACGTGCTCGACCGCCGTCTCGCCGAAAGCCCGTATCTCGCCGGCGATGAGTACACCATCGCCGACATGGCGGTGTGGCCGTGGTACGGCGCGATGTCGAAAGGCCTTCTCTACGAAGGCGGCGAATTCCTCTCGGTGCACGAGTACAAACACGTCATCGCGTGGACCGACAAGATCGCGGAGCGTCCCGCCGTCGCGCGCGGCCGCATGGTCAACCGCGTGTTCGGCGAACCGTCCAGCCAGTTGCGCGAACGCCACGACGCGAGTGATTTCGACACCAAGACCGAGGACAAGCTTGCGAAGTCGTGACAAGCAAGCCATCTAGGATATGAGCGGCGGGTTCGCGGCGGTCTCTCAAAACCGCCGCGAGTGCCGGTCTGGCGGATTTCGCACTTGCGATAACGTCAATCTTTTCCGGCTGTTACGGCCGTTTTGCCGCCCCTCGATGTGTGCCTGAATTTGTCGCAACGCGACAAAACGATTGTCGCAAAACGTCGCCAAAGCATTACGTCAATACAGATCACGACAAATTCATCGCCCGGCACACTATCCGCCAGCCCCGCCTTTTCGCAGTGTGGCCGCCGCAATCGAACATCGGCTGGGGCACGAGTATGCTCAAATACGGCTGCGCGCCTTCTGTGGTCCGCGCGCTCACGGCAGTTTCCGTTTCTTTGATCCCACTCGCGTCCGCACAAGCGGCGACAACGATCAACACCAAACAGACGTCTTACTCGTCCGCCAATCTCGGCAGCAGTGTCGATCCGATTTTCCAGGGCGGCACGCTGCAGATCGCGGGCGCAGGCACGATCACCCAGGATTTCGACGTCCAGGACTACGACACCAATACCATCGATGCGAACGGCAAGGCCGTCACATTCAGCGGCGCACTCACCGGCGCCGGTGGCCTCATCTTCAAAGACGGCGTCGGGGGCGGCGTCGTTACGCTCACCAGCTCCACCAACGCCTATACGGGCGTCACCACCATCAACAGCGGCGCCACCGTCGCGCTCTCCGGCACCGGCACGCTCATCTCGTCCAGCCAGGTCGCCGTCAATGGCACACTCGATATCTCCGGCACGACAAGCGGCGCTACGCTCAAGTCGCTGGCCGGTGCGGGCAATGTTACGCTCGGCGCGCAAACCCTCAGCATCGGCGGCGCCTCGACCACGTTCTCCGGCGTGATCAGCGGCACTGGCGGCTTCAAGCTGCTCGGCGGCACCCAGACGCTGTCGGGCGCCAACACCTACACCGGCGGCAC
>DATAHD010000065.1:0-2542 GCA_036263395.1 Rhizomicrobium sp.
GTGAAGAAGCCGGGCAAGGACGTGACGCGCGAGGAGATGCTGCAATATCTCACCGGCAAGATCGCCAAATGGTGGATGCCGGATGACGTGGCGTTCGTGGACGAGATACCGCACACGGCGACCGGCAAGATCCAGAAGATCGCATTGCGCGAGCAGTTCAAGGGTCACAAACTGCCGACGGCCGCCTGATCCGGCGGCGGCGGGCGCCGCACACGTTCGTCGCACGGCTGGGTTATCGTTCGCGTGCCGTGTCCGGCGTTTGGGGGAAACATGAGACTGGTTCCGGTGGTCGCGCGCCTGTCCTTTGCGGCGACGCTCGTGACCGCGGTGCTGATCTTCACCGCGGCGCTGGGCCGGCAGTTTCACGCCCTGCCCTATCCGCTGGCGCGCACCATTCTGGCGTGGGGCGTGAGCGTTGGGTTCGCCGCGATCGTCATCGGCTTTGCATGGTGGATCGCGCGGCTGATGACGAAGGAGCTTGGCGCGGCACGCTGGGGCTATATCGGGTTCATTGGCGCGATTGCGGTGATGATCGTGCCGCTGAACAACCTCAGGCTCGAGTTTACCCAGCCGCCGCTGAACGACATCACCACCGACACGGAGACACCGCCGGCGTTCAAGGCGCTGCTGCCGCTGCGTGTTGGTGCAGAGAATCCGCCGGACTATGACGGCAAGCGCCGGGTGCACTACGACGGCGACGACATGGACGTGGTGGAGGCGCAGAAGCGCGCCTATCCCGACGCCAAGGCAGTCAAGCTGATCGTCAAGCCGATGGCGCTCTATTGGCGCGCGTTCGAGGCGGCGAAGCGGATGGACTGGAATGTGGTGGCGTTCGACAAGAACGCGCGCACGATCGAGGCGACCTATACCGACTTCTGGACGGGATCGACGAGCGACATCGCGATCCGCGTGCGGCCGGCGGGGATGGGGGCGCGGCTCGATATCCGGAGCAAGAGCCGGGTCGGGCTGTCGGATGCGGGGCTGAACGCGCGCATCATCAAGGACTACTACAGCGAACTCGCGGGTGGTTAGCGGCTGTTTTCTACAAACGCCGCGAGATTGGCGAGCGTCGAGTCCATGCCGGTGCGGTGATCTTTTTCGCTGATCGCGTCCGGCACATTCTCAGCCGTGATCGTCACGCGCGTGCCGCCCATCACCGGCACCAGTGCAGTGGTGATCGTCATCGGCGCGGCGAGCGTGGGATCGTCGGACACGAAGCTGACATCTTCGACGACCAGCTCGTTCGGCACCAGCTTCACGAAGCGGCCGTTCACGACATCGCGGTCCTCGCCCGATTTGCCGCCACCGGCCGGTGGTGTGCGGTAGGTCAGGACCATGCGGTAGGTGCCGTTCTCGCGCGCCTGGAACGTCTCCAGGATGCCGGTCATGCCGGACGGCGGACGCCAGCGCTCGATCGCGCCGGCGTTGAGCAGCGCGCGGTAGATGACGCGCGTGGGGGCGCGGATGATCCGGGTGGCGGTGTCGGTTCTCACCGTGCGATCACCGCGCCGTTCTTCATGACGAAACGGATGTTCTGCAACATGGCAGCATCTTCCGCCGGATTGCCCAAAACGGCAATGCAATCGGCGAGATAACCCTCCGCGATCTCGCCGAGATCGTGGCCACGGCGGAGGATGGCGGCGTTGGTGGCGGTGGCGGCGAGCAGGACGTCGTTCGGGCTCATGCCGAGATCGCACATGTCCAGCATCTCGCCGAGGTTTGCGCCGTGTGCGAAGACGCCGACGTCGCTGCCGCAGCCGATGACGACACCGGCCTCGCGGGCGAACTGGAAGGCGCGCGCCGCCAGCGCCATCGCGGGCGAGGCGTCGCCGCCCGGCGTGTGTTCGCCGCGATAGATGCTGATCCACTTGGCCGCCATCAGGGTCGGCAGATAAGCGATGCCCTTCTGCTTCATCAGCGCGAAGGTGGCGGGCGCACCGCCATAACCGTGCTCGATGGTATCGACGCTGGCGAGCACGGCACGCAGCATGCCTTCATTGCCGGTGGCGTGGGCTGCGACGGGGCGGCCGAGCGAATGCGCGGTATCGACGCCGGCGCGCAACTCGTCGATGGAAAGGGTCGGCACGGTCTCGCCGTTCGGGCCGGCGCGGTAGTCGGCATAGAACTTGATCCAGTCCGCACCATGCGCCGCCTGATGGCGCACGGCTTTCACCATTTCATCGACACCGCTGATCTCTTCTGCGCCGGCCGCGAGGCAGCAATCGTCGCGGTAGTTCTTGCGCATCGGCGCGTAGCCACCCGCCGCCACAATGGCGCGCGACGCGACGAAGAGGCGGGGGCCGAGCGTGAGGCCGTTGTCGATCGCTTTCTTGAGCGCCACATCGGCATAACCGGCGCCCTCGGTGCCGAGATCGCGCAGGGTGGTGAAGCCGGCGCGCACCGTCGCCTCCGCATGCTTGACGGCCCGCACGGTGCGATACGCCTCAGACTGCTTCAGCACCTGATCGTCCCACACCGTCTCGTTGTAGGGATGCAGGAACAGATGCGAATGCAGGTCCATTAAGCCGGGCAGCAGAGTGCA
>DATAHD010000066.1:0-9502 GCA_036263395.1 Rhizomicrobium sp.
CACTGGCTGCCCTTCGTGCTGACCGCGCGGGTGCAGGGCTGGAGCCGCAGCCGAACCTTGGGCGTCACGGCGATCGCCGGCAGCGGGCATGTGGCGTTCACGACCTTGCTGGGCGTTCTGATCGTCGGCCTCGGCATGGAAGTGAGCCGCTGGACCGGCCAGGTGTTTCCGTGGATCGCGGGCGGCGTGTTGTTTGCGTTTGGCCTCTACTTCCTCATCCGCCAGGCAACCGGTGGCGGCCACAGCCATTTTCTGGGTGGCCATGCCCATCATGATGGTCACGACCATCATCATGACGGCCATGCGCACGACGACCACGACCATCAGCATGCGCATCACGATCACGATCATGAGCATGAACACGCGGATGGCGACGACGGTCACGGGCATGATCACGAACACCCGCATGCGCACGGCGATAGCGTGCACGCGCATGCCCATGCCCACGGCATTCCCGGTGTGACGGAAACGCGGACGTTCGCCGTGCCCCGTGCGAAGGTATCGGACCGCGCAGCAATCCTGTCGCTGCTGGCGCTGCTGACGTTTTCGCCGTGCGAAGGCTTTCTGCCGGTCTATGTTTCGGCGATCCAGTACGGCTGGGGCGGTTTCCTGTTGTCGAGCCTGACGCTCGCGGTCGCCACGCTGGCCGGGATGATGCTGTTCACTTCGCTGACCATGGCGGGGCTCGCCCGCATCGATCTCAAATTCCTCGAACGCTACGAGAATGCCATTCTCGGCAGCGTTTTATGCCTTCTGGGTGTCATCATCGTGCTGGTGGAGACCTGAGCCATGGTGCACGCACACACGCATGACCACGATCACGGACATGCCCACGATCATCACGATCACGACCACCATGATCACGACCACGGTCACCACGGCCACAGCCACGCGCCGAAGGATTTCGGCACCGCCTTCATCATCGGCATCACACTGAACTTCGGCTTCGTGCTGTTCGGCGCCACGTACGGCTTCCTGAGCAATTCGATGGCGTTGATCGCGGATGCCGGTCACAACCTCGGCGACGTGCTCGGCCTTGTTGTGGCGTGGATCGCGAGCGTGCTGGTGCGCCGCGCGCCCTCGCAGCGCTTTACCTACGGCCTGCGCAGCTCATCCATTCTCGCGGCGCTGTTCAACGCCGTGTTCCTGCTGATCACCAGCGGTGCGATTGCGATCGAGGCGTTCCAGCGTTTCCTGCATCCGAGCCCCGTCGCCAGCATAACGGTGATCTGGGTCGCGGCGCTCGGCATCGCGATCAATACCGGCACGGCGCTGCTGTTCATGCGCGGCCGTGAGAACGACATCAACATCCGCGGCGCGTTCCTACACATGGCGGGCGATGCGGCTGTGTCGCTTGGTGTGGTGATCGCGGGTTTCGCGATGATGCAGAGCGGCTGGACGTGGATCGATCCGGCGGTGAGCCTTGTCATCGTGGCGGTGATCGTCGCCACGACGTGGAGCCTCCTGCGCGACTCCCTCACCATGACGATGCACGCGGTGCCGCCCGGCATCGACGCCGCCGGCGTGCGCGACTATCTCGCGTCACAGCCGGGCGTGTGTGCTATCCACGACCTGCACATCTGGCCAATGAGCACGACCGAAACCGCCCTCACCTGCCACCTCGTGATCCCGACGGGCTATCCGGGTGATGAGGTGCTACGTGCCATCGCCGACGATCTGCGCGACCGCTTCCGCATCCCGCACGCGACGATCCAGATCGAATGCAGCGAAGACTGCATGCTGGCGCCGGATCATGCGGTGTAGCTCTCTCCCGCCAAACTTCGGTTGTCATCCCGGACAAGCGGAGCGCAGCGAAGCGCGATCCGGGACCCATTTTTCCACAAACTCCGAACGTCCGAAGCGTCGGCAGAGTGGGTCCCGGCTCTCCGTTACGCTTCGCTCCACTGCGGCCAGGATGACAAGTTTTGTTTGTGTTTTGATGAGAGCACAAACAAAAACGCCCCGGTTTTGCCGGGGCGTTTTTCAGGTTCGATGAAGCAGCTCAGGCCGTCTTCAGTTTCTCTTCCGCTTCGTCCGGATCCATGAACAGCGTTTCGCGGTCCACTTTCTTCTCCGACACGTCGGCGAGTTCGCCGATGAAGTCGACGACCTTCTCTTCGTAGAGCGGCGCGCGGACTTCGTTCTGGGCCTGCGGGTTGTTGGCGTAGTACTGGAAGATCTGCTGCACGTCGGCCTGCTGGCCCTGCATGCGCATCTGCATCGCGATCTGCTGGGCGCGCTGCTGGATCGCGCGGTTCATTTCGTCCGGCGCGATGGTGATGCCGTTCTGCTCGCCGATGCGGGCGAGGATCAGGCCCAGGCGCACGCGGCGCTCGGCGATGTCGTGATATTCCTTGCGCAGCTCGTCTTCGGTCTTGCCTTCGTCGGCAGCGGTCTTGCCTTCACGCGCCAGCTCCTGCTGGACGGCGTTCCAGATGCCGTCGAACTCACCTTCCACCATCGTCGGCGGCAGCGGGAAAGCATGCGCGGTGTCGAGCGCGTCGAGCACGCGGCGCTTCAGGTGCAGGCGGCTGGCGCGGGTGAAGTCCCCCTTCAGCTGCTCACGGATACGCTCCTTCAGGGTGCCCAGGCTGTCGAGGCCCATCTTGGTGGCCAGTTCGTCGTTGATCGCAACGTCGTCCGGCTTCTTCACGTCCTTCACAGTGACGGCGAAGACGGCGTCTTTGCCCTTCAATTCCTCGGCCTGATAGTCGTCCGGGAATTTCACCTTCACATCGACCTTGTCGTCCTTCTTCGCGCCGATCAGCTGGTCTTCGAAGCCGGGGATGAGCTGGCCGGAGCCGAGCGTCAGGTTGAAGTCTTCCGCGGCGCCGCCGGGGAATTCGGTGCCGTCGATGCTGCCGACGAAATCAATCACGACGACGTCGTCCTTCTCGGCCGGTTCGCCATCGGGGCGCGAGGAGTGGCCGCGGGTTTGCTTGGCGATGCGATCGAGCGCGTCATCGACGTCGGCGTCGGAGACGTCGGCGGTGAGCTTCTCGACCTTGAGCTTGGAGATGTCGGCCAGCTCGAAGTCCGGCATCAGGTCCACCTTCACGGTGAACTCGAGATCCGACTTGCCGTCGACCACCTGATCCAGCTGGCTGTCGAGATCGACGCGCGGCGGGAAGGCCGGCTTGAGGTTGTTGTCCTTGACTGCCTGCTGGCTGGACTCGTTGACCGTCTGCTCGACGATCTCGCCCATCATGGACTTGCCGAACGTCTTCTTCAGATAGGAGACCGGCGCCTTGCCCGGGCGAAAGCCCTTCAGGTTCATGCGCGGCTTGATCTCTTCGATCTTGCCGTTGAGCTTGCTGTCGAGATCGCTCGCGGGGACAACGATCTTGTACTCCCGGCGAAGTACCTGATTGACGGTCTCGGTGATGTTCATTGGGCGTCCTTAAGTCTCTCTACTTCTTCTATATGTGTCGGCTGATGGCCTGCCACCCGAAGCGGCGGAAGCGTCACCAGTCCTCCTTCGCCAAGGCTTCGGAGGACACCACCCATTGCGGCTTCGCCGCGTAGGGTGGTGCGGGCGAAGGGACTTGAACCCCCACGACTTGCGTCGCTGGAACCTAAATCCAGTGCGTCTACCAGTTCCGCCACGCCCGCAACCGGGCCAGCCGGAAGGCTGACCTCAGAGAGGCCCGACCCGCCGGAAGGGCGCCCCTATAACAGGGGATTTGGGGGGTGGCTAGGGCGATGTGGCCAGGCGCGCGCCTGCAGCGGCCGGCCAGCCCGCGTGCGCCGCGAAAGGTCTCAGAACCCCGCGGCCCGGCCGAAGGTGCAGCCGAGGCCGGCGCTGAGGCCGAGGTGGTCGGTGAACCAGGAGTGGCCGCTCAGCATGGCGACCGACTGGCCGCCCGGCGTCTCGCTCTCCCAGCGGTAGCCGGAGTATGCACCCGCGATGGCGGAGAGCACGAGCAGGACGAGATAGACGATCTGGATGGTGGACAGCTTGCGGGTACGCATGGACGAAATCCGTTGGTCGGAATGGGCGCATCTATTGCCACGACGTGTTGCCAATGTCTGGCAACAACAACGTGAAAGCGGCGCATGGCCCCTATTCCATTTCGCGCTCGTAGAGCGCCACGTCCCAGTACTTGCCGAATTTACGTCCCACTTCCGAAGTGAGCGATACGCGCTTGAATCCAAACGATTCATGCAGCGCGACGGACGATGCGTTCGGCAAGGTGATGCCACCGTAAAGACGATGGATATCCGCGCCCTTCAACGCAGATATGAGCGTGGCGTAGAGCTGGCGCCCCAACCCTCTGCGGTGTTTGTCGGGCGCGAGGTAAACGCTGAGTTCGGCCGACGTCTGATAGGCGGCGCGCTCCTTGTACTTGCCGGAGCTGGCCCAGCCGATCGCGCGTCCGTCTTCCACCGCGACGAAGCACTGGTAGCGGCCCTCGCTGCGGAAGGTGGCGAACCAGTCCTGCCGGTCGGCCAGGGTGCGCGGTTCGACGTCGAACGAGATCGCCGTGTGGATGACGTAGTGATTATAGATGTCGAGCAGCGCCGGGAGGTCGCCCTCCTCAATCCGGCGAATCAGAACTCCGCTCATCGATGGCATTCCTCATGTCGGCGAGGACCTCCGGCAGCAGTTCCGGCAAATCCTCTGCGATCAATCCCGGCCCGAACCGGAACGCCGCCTCCCCGTGCAGCCACGCTGCCATCGCAGCCGCTTTATATGAATCGACGTGCTGCGCCAGCAGACCACCGATCAACCCGGCCAGCACGTCGCCCGATCCGGCGGTCGCCAATGTCGGCGGCGCATGGCTGGAGACGATGACCCGACCGTCCGGCGCGGCGATGACGGTGTCCGGGCCTTTGAGGAGGACGGTGCACTTGGCGGCGGCCGCAGCGGCCCGCACCGTCTCAATCCTTGACTCAGATCTCGCCCGTAACCCCAAAAAAACTCTATCGAATTCACCATCATGGGGTGTCAGCACACAGGGTTCGCGAAGCAGTGACAACATCGCCCGCGGTTCGTCCTTGAATGCGGTCAGCGCATCGGCGTCCAGCACCGCCGCCGCCTGCGAGGACAGCACGGCGGCCACCCGCTCCCGCGTCGCCGGGCCTGCGCCATTGCCCGGTCCGATGACGACGCTGTTGAGGCGCTTGTCCTTCAGCAGCTCGCGCAGGCCAGAGGCGCCGGTGAACGGCTTGACCATGATTGCGGTCAGGGCGGCGGCGTTGACCGCGACGGACTCCGGCGGGCTCGCGACACTCACCAGCCCTGCCCCGACACGCAGCGCAGCCCGCGCGGCGAGACGAGCGGCGCCGGTCGAATGGACGGGGCCGCTGACCACCACACAGTGGCCGCGGGCATACTTGTGACTGTCGATCTGTGGCCACGGGTAGTCGTCGAGCCACAGAGCGGGATCGTTCTCACGCAGCTTGGGTTGGATGCTCGCCAGCGCCCTGTCCGGGATGCCGATGTCGACGACCTCAAGGTCGCCGCACTTGAGACGCCCCGGCAGCAGCACATGCCCCGGCTTCTTGCGGAAGAACGTCACCGTCACGTCGGTGTCGATGCAGCAGTCGCCCAGCACCTTGCCGCTGTCGCCGGAGAGGCCGCTCGGCACGTCGATCGCCACCACCGGCAGGCCGGAGCGGTTGACCGCTTCCGCCGTCTCACGCGCCACGCCGTCCAGCGGACGCGAGAGCCCCGCCCCGAACAGCGCATCGACCACCAGCGCCGCGTCTTCCAGCACCGCGGGCGACAGCGCTTCATCGGGTCCGGGCCAGCGGTCGGCCATCGCCGCCGCATCGCCTTTCAGCGCATCGCGGCGCCCCAGCAGCGCGAGGCGAACGTCCCAGCCGTGCTCCTTCAGGTGCCGCGCCACCACGAAGCCGTCGCCGCCATTGTTCCCCGGCCCGCACAGCACTGCGACGGTGCGCGGCGACCAGCGGGCGCGGATGATCTCCGCGACGCCAAAGCCGGCATTCTCCATCAGGGTCAGCGTGGGCGTGCCGTACTCGGCGGCGAACTTGTCGGCCGCGTACATCTCGGCGACGGTGAGGATCTCGGTCGTCATCGACCGCTTTATACAGTCATTGGGCAAAAGAGCGGAACACGAGCCATGGCGGCGATCATCTGTTTCCTGCGTGGGGTTAACGTCGGCGGCAAGGGCAAGGTGCCGATGGCCGAGTTGAAGGCCCTGCTGGAAGACGAGCTTGGCTTCGAGAACGTGAAGACCGTCTTGCAGAGCGGCAATGTGGTGTTCACCGCGAAAGGCGCCCTGCCCGCGCTGACCAAGAAGATCGAGGCGGCCATCGAGAAGGCATTCAAGTATCAGTCGGACGTCCACCTGCTGACGCCGGCGGCACTGCGCAAGATTATCGAAGACAATCCGTTCAAGGCAGAGGAGAAGAAGGACCCGAGCCACATGGTCGGCGTCATCGTCCCGAAAGCGCCCGCCAAGGATGCGCAAGAGAAGCTCGAGGCGATCGCCAAGCCGGGCGAGAAGATCAAGGTGACGCCGCACGCGGTCTACCTCTTCCACCGCGACGGGATGGCGGACACCAAAATCGCCGGCGGCACCCTCGACCGCGCCCTCGGCTGCCGCGGCACGGGACGCAACTGGAACACGCTGAACAAGGTGCTGGAGTTGGCGGAGGGGCTTTAGGTTTCGCGCTCTTCCCCAACAAAACGAACGTCATAGCCGGTCGACCCGAAGCGAAGCGCAGGGCGTACCGGCTATCCATTGCCTCCAATGTTGAGCAGTGAGCTTCGCTGGTTACGCATCGAGGCAATGGATGGCCGGGATGGCCTACGCTGCGCTACGGCTCACCCGGCCATGACGGTTTCTAAATGAGAGAGAAAGGGCACTCACCGCTTTCGGTAATGGTACCGATATAACTCGGTATCGAAGCCGAAACTTTTGTAGAGCGCGATGGCCGAGTGGTTGTCGGACAGCACCTGCAAACAGCAACCTTGCGCGCCCTGCGTCTGCGACCACTGCAACAGCGCGGCCAGCACCGTGCGCGACAAACCCTGGCGGCGATATTGCGGTCCCGTTACCACCCAGTTGAGTGTCGCCAAACCATCGTGCACGGCGGTGTAAGCGAGCGAGGCGATCTCGCCCGACGCGCCGCGCACCGCGCCGAACGCGGCCGGCACCGCGATCTTCTTCGCCATCTTGTTAAGCACCGCGCCCTCATCTGCCGGCAGGTGGCTCAGCGTCGTGTGCGCATCGAGCCATTCCTGCGACGGTGTGGTGAGTAACTCCACCTCCGGCAGCGCGTCATGCGGCGGCGGTGTCGCGCCATAATCCATGAAGATCGTCAGCGTGTCGGCTTCCGGCAGATAACCGCGCGCATCCAGCGCCGCTTCCAGATCGGGCGGCGCATTCGAGCGGATGCGGAAATAGCTGGGTTTCTTGTGCGCGGCGTAGATCGTCTCGCAATGCGCGATCTTCTCGTCCAGCGCGCGCGTGCTGGAGCCAATCACGTTCACGGAGTTGGTGCGTCGCGTGCCGCCCTCGCCCAGACGGATGAGCCAGCCGTCGTAATGAATCTCCTGCAACGCGGGCCAGGCGTTGAGCCCGGCTTCCTCGGCGAGGGTGAGTAATCCATCCATGTCGCTCTCCCGTGTCGTATGCGCCGGACCGGGAGGCAAACAAAAAGCCCCGCGGTGTTACCGGCGGGGCTTTGAAGGAAATCGCATTAACGCGCGTGCCTACACATCCCCTCGACGGTGGGCGCGGCGGCGTCGTGCGATAATGATCGTGTTCGTGTTCATTGGGCGGGGACCATACGGATATTTGACCGCGCTGCAAGCGGTATTCGCGGGTGGCTGGCGACATGATCCGGCAATGTGCGCCGTGCCTCACCAAATTTGCGGCTGCGGACGCGTTGACCATAAGATGCAATATGCGCCGATCGTTTCCCCTGCTTCTCGTCCTCTTGCTTGCAACACCGGCATTCGCCGGCCGCGAGCTTGCGTCCCTTCCGGTCGAGATGCGCGGCACATGGGATATCTCCTATCAATCGTGCCGCGTCGATGGCAGCGACAGCCGTGTGACCGTCGAAAGCCGCGACGTCACGATGGGCACGACGCGGTATGAATCCGATCACATCATGCCGCTGAGCGACGGCGTGCGCATCGACGCCATCACGCACGAGCAAGGCAGCCAGGACTCTGGCCGCGGTTCCATCGAGATGAAACTGATCGACGCCACTCGCCTGTCGGTGAAGACGGACTTCGTCGGCGATACGTACGTGAACTGCAAGGACGCGACGCAGTAGCGCGTCAGCCCAAGTAGAGCCGACGAGCAACGATCACAATAACGGCAATCGCCATGAAGATGGCGACTATCAGCTTTGACCAAGCGTTACGCGCAAAGGCCCCAGGCGCCTCAGCACGGGTTACGCGATAGTCTTCCCCGTACCCGATGTATGTCACGCCACTTCGCATCGACCGAAAGAAACTGATCAGTTGGGAACCGCCAACGTAGAGAGCAGCAAGCACAATGATGACGATGAACCAATCAACGTTCATCAAAACTCCTTGTACCGTTTGCGACACCTATGGGAATTGCAACGAACGCGACGCTGCACTGGCTCAGCGGGATAGAATAGTCACTCCAGCATTCCAGATCATCGATCCAACAACCACTATCCCGAACATGCGAAACAGGTTTGTCATCGTTTGCACGTTCTGCGCTCGGGCGGCAGGTGTTGGCGGATTGATATGTGGACTTCGTTCTCTAAATCGAGTGGTCCAGGCATTGTAACGCTCGGACAGCGCGCGCGCCCTAACGAACACAACCGCGCCTAACAGCGTGATTCCGATTGGAACAATGAGACCAAACATGGGCGCTTAGAGCCTCAAAACCCCTTCGGCACCGCGTCGTAGTGCGGGTCGGCCGCTTCGTACGCGGCGCTCGCCGCCAGCACGCCCGCGTCGTCGAACATCCGCCCCACGATCTGCAGACCTACAGGCAGGCCGTCGCTGGAGAAACCGCAGTTGATGCTCGCGGCCGGTTGCTGCGTCAGGTTGAAGGGGAAGCTGAACGGCGTCCACGCCATCCACGCCTTGCCATCGTCATCCAATGGCGAGAGCTGGCCGACGTTGAACGCAGTCGTCGCGAGCGACGGCGTGATCAGGAAGTCGTACTTCTCCATGAACACGCGCATCTGGCTGCCATAGGTACCGCGTGCGCTGTTGGCGAGGAGGTACGTCTTCTTGTCGAACTTCACGCCCTCTTCCGCCATGCGGCGCAGGCCGGGATCGAGCTTCGCCTTCTGCTCCTCCGAATAATCGCCGAGCAGATAACCGGCGCCGGACCACCAGATCTTCTGGAACGTGTCCGACGGATCGCCGCCCGGCGGATCTGCCAGCTCGACAATCGCACCCATCGCCTCAAAGCGCTTCACGGCTTTCGCCACCAGTTCTTCGATCTCCGGCAGGATGCGCGTCACCCAGCCGAGGCGCGGCGAGAACGCGATGCGCTTGCCCTTCATGCTCTCGCCGAGGCGCGCGGTGTAATCG
>DATAHD010000067.1:0-9954 GCA_036263395.1 Rhizomicrobium sp.
CAGCGATAGACGATGGCGTTCTGCATCACGCCTTCGCGCGCGAGCTGGGGGTAGTCGCGCGGGGTGCGCTGGGTTGTCTGGTTGGTGAGGAGCTGGAGCGCGATGAGCGGGGTGGACTTTTGCTCGGGCGCGAAGAGGCGGGTGAGGAGGGACATTTGTTTCTCTTCTTTCACCCTCCCCTTGAGGGAGGGTCGAAATGTTGGAGCGAAGCGGAGACATTTCGGGGTGGGGTCATGCGGGGGTGGACCCCACCCCGAATTCGCGTTGCGAATTCGACCCTCCCTCAAGGGGAGGGTGAAGTGGCCCCCACCCGTTTTCGCATTCGCGAAAACGACCTCCCCGCAAGGGGGAGGTGAACGCGTGTGGCGAGCGCTGTGGTTAGAGCGTGTGGATCTTCGGTTCGGATTGTGGCCCGAGTTTCAGATATGTCAGCACGTGGACCAGGGCGTCCATGCGGTCGGGGCTCGGGCCGCGGTCGTCGTAGGTGCACATCTGGTCTTCGAGGTCGGGGAAGGTGCCGACGTGGTGGACCTTGCCTTGCTCGTAGAGCGCGGCGGCGGGTAGTGCGCGGGTGCGTTTGTCGCGTGTTGCGTTCACGAGATGCACCGCGAGATGCGGCGCGTTCTGCTGCAGCACCGTGCGCACCATGTCGCCGCCATAGTTGGCTTCGGCGATGACGATGTCGGCTTTGTACGCGTCGTAGACATCGGCGACGCGCAGCGCCCAGCCCGTGGGCGTAAGACCGCCGGCGGAGCGGTCGGCGAGGATGAAGACCCCGCCGCCCTGCTCCGCCAGTCCGGCGACAACGATGCCGCACTCGTCTCCGGTGACGGAGGCGGACGGATCGAGGCCGATGGCGACGCGCGAACAGACGGGGGCTTCGCGCACGCGCGTCGCCTCGATCCAGTCGCGCCGCCAGGGCGCCGCATCGTTGTCTTCGATCAGATCGGCATCCATTTCCTGACGCCCGAGCGCGGTGCCGCCGTAACGCGCCTCCATCGCGGCGATGAAGCCGGGGGCGAGGTTGTTGGCGTTGTCTGTTGTTTTCATTTTGATCAGCTTGGTGCCGGTTGTTTCGATCAGCGCCTTGAGCGGGCGGATGTTGCGCGGCGTTGTCGTCAGCAGCAGGCGCGGGTTGGTGCCGGTGCGGAGCGCGAGCTGCAGCATGTCGAGGGCTTCCTGCGGATAGGGCCACTTGCAGAACTCATCGCCCCACGCGGCATCGAAGTTGTGACCGCGGATGCCGTCGGGTTCTTCGGCCGTGAGCACGGTGGCGATAGCGCCGCCGGGCCAGACGATGCGGTGGTTGGACGGTTCGAACTTCGCCGTCTGGTCGCATGCGAGGATGCCGGACTCGCCTTCGATCATCACCGCGCGGGTGTCGTGATAGGTCGCGCCGAGGAGGGCGATGTTCTTCATCTGGCGCGTCCTGATGCCGTGGATGATCCATTCCGCACCGGCGCGGGTTTTACCGCTGCCGCGGCCACCCATCAGGAGCCATGTCTGCCACGGCTTCTTCGGCGGCAATTGCTCGCGGCGAACGAAGTTTCTCCAGTCATGTTGATACTCGTCCCATTCCTCATCCGTGAGGTCGTCGAGAATCTCGCGCTGCTCACTTTTTGATTTCGAGGCGAGCCAGTTTTCGTTCCATGGATTTGCGCGCATTGACGGTTTTCTTCTGTTTGATGAGGCCGCGCTTCTCGAGTTCGAGCTGAAGCTGCGCGAGATCGCGCGCGGCATTGACGAGCTTCACGAACGTATTGGCGTTGCGTTCGCGATAGCCGACGTTCTTGTCGTTGGTAGGTTCATCGCTTTCGCGATCGCAGCCGGTTTTGGCGCCTTCGATCTGCGAGAGCTGACGTTTGGCTTCCTTGAAGAGCCGATTGACCATGTCTTCCATCCATTGCGGTGTGATGTCTGCGGTTGAGATGCCGGGTGACCGGATCGATACGAGCGTGCGTGCGCTCTCCGCGGTGGGTGCGGGTGTTTCGGTCATGCGTGTTCCTGGTGATTTCACTCCGCACCCTCGCCCCGCATT
This sequence comes from Rhizomicrobium sp., assembly GCA_036263395.1. Lineage (GTDB taxonomy): Bacteria > Pseudomonadota > Alphaproteobacteria > Micropepsales > Micropepsaceae > Rhizomicrobium. The sequence goes on from DATAHD010000067.1 coordinate 2,039, forward strand.
GCGGGGAGAAGGTTGGAGTTCGTTGGGTCTCCCCTGCGGAGCGGGGGAGGTGTCGGCGCACAGCGACGACGGAGGGGGCTCGTGTGGGGTCGCCCCCTCCACCGCTACGCGGTCCCCCCTCCCCCGCTGCGCGGGTGAGGAGCCGGGTTGTGCGGGGCGTGTTTCGCTTTCGAAGAACGGTGTTGGGTTGAGAGGCCGACCGCCTCGCGGAGGCGAGGCGGATCAGCAGAGTTTTGGGCGGATGGCGTCCTCCCCCGGTTTGTGGCGCTGCGCGACACAAACCGACCCCTCCAGCTCGCTCCCGCCTTCGCCCGTTGGGCTACGGCGGGCAGGTCGCTCGTGGAGGGGTGAGTGCCATCTACAGTTCGGGAGAATGCCTGATAGTAACAAGTCAACCGTGACGGTCAAGAGCTTTCCTGAAAAAATTTCTAGGGTCCCTCGCTATAAAAGTACAGACCAAGAATCAGTGACTTAGCCGGAATGGCGGTTTACCAGGATAGGCAACGACGGGTTAGGGACGGAAGAAGCTTGGCTGGAAAAAGAGCCTATTCGACCTGTCGGACAGACTCGGAAATAGGACTGGCTTGCCTCAACCAAGCCTTGCGTCGGGTCTGACGGCCCGCGATGTTGGAATTTTGGGGCGTGGGGGATTCATGCGGGTTGCTGTTGGGCTGCTGCTTTTGGCGGCGGTGGTGGGGTTTGGCGGCGCGGCGCGGGCGGAGACGGTGACGCCCGAGGCGGTGCGGCAGACGCTGCAGGCGCAGCACGATCTGTGCGGCGCGGACGAGAGTTCGCCGGCAACCGCGGCGCAGAAGATCGATGCCTGCACCAGGCTGATCGAGTCGGGACACGAGACGCCGGAGAATCTCGCCTACGATCTCTATAGCCGCGGGCAGCTCTATGCGAACACGGACGGCACCGGGAACAACGAGAAGGCGGTCGCCGATCTGACGCGCGCCATCCCGCTGATGCGGACGCCGCACCGCGCGTATTTCCTGCGCGCGATCGCCTACAGCCAGATGGGCAAGTTGAAGGAAGCCGAAGCCGACTATCTGTGGGTGCTGAACGACGACGCCACGGATACCGATGCGCTCTACAACCTGTCGGGCGTGCATCGCCGGCTTCGCGATTACGATGCGTCGGGGCGTGAGATCGATGCCTATATCAAAGCGCATCCGGAAGACGGCGATGGCTATCTGCAGCGCGCCGTCACCGCGATCGCGCAGAACAAGAATGCGCAGGCGCTGCCCGATCTCGACAAGTCCGAGAAGATCAAGGATCAGGATGCCGTCCACTATCAGCGCGCCCGCGCCTATCTGGGACTGAAGAAATTCGATCTCGCGCTGGCGGAGATCAACCGCTTCTTCGCGCATGTGACCGACGATGCGGATGCCTATGCCTATCGCGGGCAAATCTATGAAGGGCTGAGGCAGAACGATGCGGCGCTGGCCGATTATACCAAGGCCATCGAACTCGATGCGGAGGGATCGGGCGCGCTCTACTATCGCGGCTCGCTGTATCTCGATCTCGACAAGTACGACCTGTCGATTGCGGACATGACGCGCTACATCGCGGCCGCGCCGGATGATCCCGACGGCTATCACCAGCGCGGGCGGGACGAGATGGCGCTGCAGAAATACAGCATGGCGCTGGCCGATTTCGACAAGGTGCTGAGCCTCAACCCGAAGTACGACGCCGCTCATTACAACAAGGGCCTGGTGCATCTGGACCAGCACAACTACGCCGCCGCCGAAGACGATTTCGCGAAGGCCATCGCGCTCGATCCGAGTTCTGGCGATGCCTTTCGCAATCGCGGGCGGGCGCTGTTCAACCTTGGCCAGTACGACAAGGCGGTGGAGGCGTTCACGCAAGGGCTGGCCCGCGATGCCGACAAGGTCGACAGCTATTACATGCGCGGCGCGACGTACCGGCAGATGCAGAAATACGATCTGGCCACCGCCGATCAGGCGCGCGCGGCGGCGCTGAAACCGGATGCCGATACGCTGACCGAGATCTATATCGAGAGCGGGCTTTCGCGCCGCGAAGCCGGCGACATCGCGGGTGCGATTGCGGATTACAGCAAGGGGCTCGCCGCGAAGCCGAACGCGACGCTCTATTACGACCGCGGCATCGCCTTCACGGCGGTGGGCGATCTGGTCAAGGCTGAGGCGGATTATACCAGCGCGCTGGCGCTGGTGCCGACCAGCGTGAAGGTGCTCGCCAATCGCGGCTTCGTGCGCAATTGGCGTGGCAACTATCAGGGCGCGGTAGAGGACTTCGGCAAGGCGCTGCATTTCGACGAGAAGCCGGCTACGGCCGTGCCGCGCGGCTATGCCTATCTCGCACTCGGCCAGTTCGATGCTGCAATCGACGACTTCAAACTGGCCGCACGGCTAGGCCCGACACTTATGGGGCCAGTCGCCGGGATGTGCGAAGCGAAAATCGCGAAAGGCGTTGCACTCGATGAAGCGGCGGCGCCGTGTGAGGCGGCGTTCGGTGCGCCGGTGCTGGACAGCAACGAGGCGTATGCCGCGATGGCGGTGATCGCGCTGCGGCGGCAGAACTTTGCGGCGGCAATCGATCGCGCGAACGGCATCTTTGCGCGGACCGCCAAGAACAAGCCCAACGACTACAGCCAGCGCTCCATCATCGATGTGCCCGACGCCTATTACCTGCGCGGGATCGCGAAGATGCGGATGGGCCAGGACGGCAGCGCCGACATCGCGGCCGCCAAGGCGCTGGAAGCCGGTATCGCCGAGCGCTACGCGAAACTGGGCGTGACGCCTTAAGCGATCGCAACATGCGGCTGCATGTTCCATGGCGCGATCATGGACGGGGGATGGGCGACGATCGCGGGCCGGATGGGCGAACGCTGTTCGGCGCCTACGTCAATTGCGCGCAAGGGCGCTTTGCATGTTAACCACGGGCGCAGGATTTTCGCGCACTGGCGATCCACAACGCGCGGAAAAGCGCGATGGCCGAGCGAGGCTATGTAGTTCTCCCGATTGTTCGCGATTCGCACTGCGATTCTATCTGCGTCTGTGACGTGTTGATTCGATTCGCGGTGTGGAGTTAGCGATGAAGCGTTTTACCGCCGAGTTCTTCGATCATGCCGATCGCGTGTTCTCGCGCTGCGACTATCGCGCAGCAGCAGAGGAGCAGGCGGTAACGGTGGCGCTGCGCCAGATGCACTCTGGCATCGGCAAGGGCTTTCGCGTGCTCGCCGACGGCGAGCCGCTGATGACGCAGATCACCGGCGCCCCCGCGCTGTGGCATGCGCCGCGTCCGCTGGTGGAGGCCGCGTGAAACGCATCACCACGATCCTCCCCCGCGCTTCGCGCGCCCCCTCCACCAAGTGGAGGGGGAAGAGGTGCGCATCAGTTGAGGCTGCGTTTCTTCACCGAGGTCGTCAGCTCGTCCATCACCTTGGTGAAGAAGGTGCGATTGGCAGCGCGGCATTCTTCCAGCGCGTCGGGGTATGAGCGCGCGAGCTTCATGAAACGCTGCCAATCGGCTGGGTGGCTCAGCGGCACCGGGTGGTGCAGGCTGTAGAACTTCGACGACGTCGGGATACCGACGACTTTGCGGCCCAGAAGCGTCGCCCAATAGGCGCCGTGATAGGAGCTGGTCACGACGGTGTTGGCCGAGCCGAGGAAGGCGACGATTTCGTCCATCGTGTGGTTCATGTTGCCCATGATCGCGCTCTTGGGGAAATCGCGCGGGATGTAGGACGAGTTGCCGGCCATCGCCTTGTTGGCGAAGAACACGACATCGCGGGTGATCTCGTACTGCTTCGAGAACAGTGGCGACATGGCGGAGGCGCAGGGCACCCAGTTGGCGGCGCCGGCATCGCGCGTGCCGGCCAGGGTGCACTTGGCGATTTCCGGCGGCGTGGCGACGCGCATGCCGAGCAGCGAGTCGATCTTGCCCTTGTTGTTGCCGGCGCCCCAGACGATCACCTTCTTGCCGGACTCGATGATCTCTTTCAGCGTGCCTTCGAACTTCTCCATCGCCAGCAGACCGCCGCCACCGACGATGATGGCTTCGGCCTGGCGCACCTTGTCGTACCAGGTGTCGACCTGTTTCTGGTCGCTGACCGCGTTGCCGAGGATGTCCAGCCGCTCCACCTTCGCGAGCTCCTCGAAATAGAGCACCGGGGCGGCGACGAGATCGCCGATGTTGCCGGTTTCCAGACGATGGATGTTGAGCGTGTTCAGCATCGTACTTACACCTTAAATTCTATAGTTTCACTATAGTATTTAGAGGTGTGCATTGCAAGGCGAAATGGTGCGGCGCGAAAGCATGGCAGAGGTGCGGAATCCGGTGGCCGTCGGGCGCTCAGGCCCAGCGCGGCGCGTCCTTGAAGCCGACGTCGAGATAGCGGCAATCGACAGCCGGGCGGTCGGGCTTTTCGATCAGCTTGCGCGGATAGTCGGCGAGCGGTGTGAAGTCGACATGCGTGACACACAGGCGTTTGCCGTCGTAGGTGAGGCGGCCGAACGGCACGATCACCTCTTCGAGGAAGAACTCTTCGCCGTGGCTGGTGATGAGGAGCTGGCGGTTGTGGGCGATGGCGCCGCGCGCGATCTCCGCCGTGCGCTCCAGCCGGATGGGACGCAGCGCAGGCGCAAGCACGTCGATGAGATCGATGCCGTTGAGATTGTAGGAAAGAAGGTTGACGATGGCCGGACCAGTGTTGACCACAACGGCGGAGCGGCCGGGTTTGACCTCGCCGGTGACGGTGAAGCGGCGGGCGCGCACGATGGCTTCGGCGGGGAGGTCACTCTCGCAGGGGCGGCCATCCTCTGTGTGACGCGACAGCCAGTAGTCCATGAAGAGTCGATTCGCCGGCGTCAGCGAGATGCCGGCAAGCTTTTCCGCTACGGCCTGCTTGTCGAATGCAGTCACCGGTACCGTTCCCCAAAGGTCCGAATGCCGACGCCACGGCGATCGGTGATTCTTCATAGCGCGCGGAGTTAACGTCGTAAACGTGCACGGTATGGTGGAACTTTCCGGCCACACAACCGAGTGGTTACGGTAGGGTAATGGATGGGGGCGAGGGACAGCACTGTCTCTTCACGCGCAGGGCTTGAACCGGCATGCGCGGATTTCTAGCGTCCAGCGGGCATCGGTTTGGGGTCGATCGTTGAAGGCGTGGTTGAGAGGCGCGGCAGGCATAGTTTTGATTCTGTCGGCCGGTATGGCGGCGACGGCGAACCAAGCCCCCGGCATGCCGCCGCAGAAAGTTCTGACCGACGAGCAAAACGCGCGCACATGCCAATTGCTCGAGCCGGATGCGACGGCAGAGCAACGCAGCGTCGCGTGCACGGTGCTCATCAACGGCGATCTTTACAGCGGCGAAGGACTTGCCGCGATCTACCTCTATCGGGGTATTGCGCGCGAAGATCTCGAGCGCCTCGCGGAAGCGGAGCGCGACTACAGCCGCGCCCTGGAAATATTTCCCTCCGATGACGGTTACAGAAGGCGCGCCATGGTGCGCTGCCGGATCGGCGACAATGCCGGTAGCGACGCGGACTTCACATATTTCCTGTCTAGAAATCCGAGCGATTCTACGGGGCTGTTTGGGCGGGGCCTCTGCTACAACATGCAGAAGAAATACGAAGACGCGTCTCGCGTTCTCGACAAAGCCCTGGCGGTCGATCCCATAGACAAGGGCTCGTATTACGAACGCGGCATTGCGAAGTACGAGCGCAGAGACTACGGGGGCGCCATCGCGGATTTCACGCACGCGCTCGCTCCGAAAGACGGCGCAGTCTATGCGGCGCGCAGCTTTGCCTACATCAAAGCGGGCCAGAACGATCGCGCACTTGCGGATATCAACACGGCAATCGGGCTGCACCCCACAGCCATGCGATATCGAACCCGTGGTCTCATCTACGGCCTGCTGAAGCGCTATCCGGAAGCGCTGGCCGATTTCGACGCCGCACTCGCGCTCAAACCGAGTGGGCGCGACGCAGCGCGGACCCACTACGCGCGAGGCGCCGCGTTGCGGAAAATGAACCGCAGTGCCGAAGCCGACGCCGAGTATGACGCGGCAATCGCGGCAGATAGCACGTGGGGCGTCCCTTATGTGGGACGGGCCAATCTTGATATTGCGAGGCACGATTTCGGCGCGGCCGATGCCGATCTGGACAAGGCTGTGTCGCTAACGCCCGACGACAGCTACGCCTGGCACAATCGTGGTTTCCTTCGCTGGCTGGAAGGCCGCTATGCAGAGGCGGTCAGCGATCTGACGCGTTCGATCGCCGTCGAGCCCAAGCCTCTGGCTTACTACAATCGCGGACAGGCTTATCTGTCGCTTGGCCGTTATGGCGAAGCGATGGCGGATTTTGCAGCAGCGGCGAAATTGGAGCCGCTGTCGGCCAAAGATGTTGCGGCGATCTGCCGGACGAAGCTGGCGATGGGGCTACCGCTGTCCGACGTGCGGGCGAGTTGCGAAGTGGCGCTCGATCCGAAGCTGACCGAGAAATCGGCGGACGTGTATGTGGACCGTGCCGCGATCGATCTGCGCGAAGGCAAGGCGGCGGATGCGATCGAGGATGCGAATGCGGCCATCGCCATGAAGGATCCGCTGCATGTCGAACCCAATCTTGCGTTCCGCGGCTATCTGACGACGGCAGACTCGCTCTATCTGCGCGGGTTGGGGGAACTGAGGCTTGGCCGCACAGCGGAGGGCACCACCGACATCGCCGCCGCGAAGGTGGAGAAGCCGAAGATTGCCGACGACTACGCGAAGCTGGGCGTGACCAACTGAGCGGGGGCGGTTGCTACGCCCAGTTCTTCGAGCGGACGGAGAGGCGCCAGCGGCGGACGACTTCTTCCAACTCTTCGGCGTGCATGTGCGGGTTGCGCCAGGCTTCGGCGAAACCGGTGTGGCGGGTCGAGGGGACCTGCACTTCGGCGATGGAGTTGAACTTGATGCGCATCGGCATCGGCACACCCTGACCCAGCACGATCGCTTCGCGGTCGCCGAGCAACGGCAGGAAGTCGAGCAGGTCGAGCGCGCCTTCGTGTGTGTTGGCGCGCATCACAGCCTGATCGCGATCGGTCGACAGACGCATTGCGATGGCTGTCGAGCATTGCGACAGGATCGTGGGATCGAGTTCGGACGGGCGCTGCGTGATGAGCGCGAGGGAGACGCCGTATTTGCGGCCTTCTTTCGCGATGCGCGCCAGCGCGTGCTTGGTCGGCTGGAAAACGCCGCCCTGCTCTGCCGGGGCGTAGCGATGCGCTTCCTCGCAGACGAGGAGGATCGGCACGCCGCCGTCGCTCCACACCGCAAGGTCGAAGGCGAGGCGCGAGATCAGCGAGATCACGACGTCCAGAATTTCGACCGGCACGGCGGCGAGGTTGAGCACCGTGATCGGCTTGCCGGCGATTGGCACGCGGAAGATGCGCCCCAAGGTTTCGGTCATGGTATCTTCGATCACGAGACTGCCGAACATGAAGCCGTAGCGCGGATCGGAGACGAGGCTGTCGATGCGGGTCTTCAGCCGCTTGTACGGCAACGTCGCCTGGGTGCGTTCGAGACGGCCGAGCTGATCGTCGATCAGCTGCACCACGTCGGAGAGACGGAACGGTGTCGGCGTGTCGACCGTGAGACCGGACGAATCCGCGGCGCGGCGCAGGCGGCCGGACGCGGCGTCGGCGTAGCGGCGTTTGGCCTGCAGCACGGTGTCGGCGAGGATTTCGCACTCGGCATCGTGATGCGCGTCGTTGCTGGTGAGGGCGGCGGTGAGTTCCTGGAAATTCAGCAGCCAGAACGGCAGGCGCAGGTTCGAGGGATCGATCAGTTCTGCCCGCTCGCCGAACGCACCGGAATATTCGTTGTGGATGTCGAGCAGCACGATGTGCGCGTGGCGGTGATCGGCGAGCACCGATTGCAGGATGCAGGT
>DATAHD010000068.1:0-9966 GCA_036263395.1 Rhizomicrobium sp.
GGACGGCGCGTATGGTCGGACCAGCCAACAGCACAGCCCGTCGCATCGCGGATCGCCGCAATCGCCGACAGGTTCGCTTCGCTCGCCGGTGTCGGATAGGCCGACACGCAGTGCAGCAAGGTGATGTCGCGGGCGCCGGCACTCTTCAGCGTGTTCGATGCAGCCACGATCTCATCCATCGTCGCCATGCCGGTCGACAGCACAACAGGCTTGCCGGTGCGCGCACACGCTTCCAAGAGCGGCGTCACCATCAACTCGTAGGACGCGACCTTGTAGAAATCGACGTAAGGCTTCAGCTCTTCAACCGCTTCCAGATAAAACGGCGTGCAGGAGAACTGGATGCCGCGTTGCTTGCAGCGTTCGGCCAGCGGCGCGAGATGCGAAAGCGGCAGCTCCCACTCTTTGCGCGCACGATGCTTCTCGCTGCGGCTGAGAATCTCCGGCGCGAACATGCGATCGATCTTGAACAGCTGAAACTTCACCGCGTCACAGCCGCTATCCGCCGCCGCGTCGACGAACGCCAGCGCGCGCGAAAGATCGCGCTCGTGATTGCTCGATGCCTCGGCGATGAAGATGGGACGCGTCATGGTGAACACCTCTTAACCGTTTCTAAAGGCGCCATGGCTAAGAGACGGTTAACAGGAGCGCACAGAAATGAACGCGTTTGCCGGCGGAACCTCGACGCATTGGCAATGCAGCGATCGCATCACGCACACTGTTCCTCATCAGCTCTGATTCTTCCGGCGAACAATGACCACACCGTTCTTCATCGCATCGAGCGGCCGCTCCGGCACCGCGATGCTGCACAAAGCTCTGTCCGCCGATCCGACCGTCGACATGCATCACGAGTTCGCGGTGCACACGGTTCAGCCGCTCGCGATCAAGCGTTACCTCGGCCTCGTCTCATCGGAAGAAGCGACCAGGATACTTGCTGCGACTTACGGCGAAGCGATCAAAAACAGCGACGCCGCGCTGTGGGGCGACTCGTCGAACAAAATCTCCTGGCTGATCCCCGAACTCGCCGCCCTCCTGCCGGACGCCAAGTTCGTCCATCTGGTCCGTGATGGCCGCAAAGTCGCCAGCTCGTATTTCCACAAACTGCACAAGGAATGTTACGACGACGTATCGAATAGCGTTTTGCAAGGCTTCTACGACGGAACTCAGCCGGAACCCGCGCCGGAAAAGAAGTTCTGGTGGCCGGTGCCGCGAAAGTCCGACAAACGCGCTGCGGAATTCCGGAAATACGATCAATTTCAACGGATTAGCTGGCACTGGTCGGAGATCAACCGGGTGATCCTGGGTGCCATGGCCGCCCTGCCGGAGGAGCGAACGCTGTTCGTCCGGCTGGAGGAGCTTTATGCCAACCCCGCCGCGGTGCGGGAGCTCTACGAATTCCTCGGCCTCGAATATCGCGACGAACACTTCGCCGCCTTCGCCCGCCCGCACAACGTCAACCGGCCGGAGGACAAGCTCCTCACCCCAACCCAACGCGCGCAGTTCGAAGCCATCGCGTCGGACATGATGACCGCCCTCGGTTATGCCGGCCGCGATGAGTATGTAGTGAATTATTAAGGACGATCGGCGGAAGATGGTTACCGGTTCCTTGTCACCGGACATCACGCCATGGCTGAAGCCTGCAACCTCTGCGACCGCGACCAGCTCACACCGGTCTACCGGCCGGATACCACCGGCCGCGACATCACCGTCTATCTCTGCACCCATTGCGGCCTGATCCAGAGCCTGCCGCGCGCCGACCGTGCACCGCGCCGCGGGGCTGCGGTGTCGAGCGGCGCCGACTGGGGCAACGTCCGCTATGGCAAAGGCTTCCGCACCAAGGAGGCGATGGCCGCTCTCGCACGCCACACCAACATCGCACGCGATCTCACTGTGCTCGACGTCGGCTCTAACCGCGGCAGCTTCGCAAAAGCGCTGCTCGCCGCCGCACCGAATGCCTTTCTCACTGCGGTCGAACCGGATGAGCGCGTCGCCGAATCCTGCGCCGGCCTGCCGCGCACCGAACTTGTTTTCTCGCGCATCGAAGACGCCGCGCTCGAAAGCCGCCGCTTCGATGTCGTGCACTCCTGCCACACCATCGAACATGTCGGCTTTGCGCTGCAGGTGCTGGAGGATCACTGGCGCGTGCTGAAACCGGGCGGCCTTCTCATCATCGACGCCCCGAACACCGCGATCCTCGGCGCCGAAGACATCGTCGAAGAATGGTTCATCGACAAACACCTGTATCACTTCTCCAAGCGCACGCTGACGCGCATGCTGGAAGCGGCAGGCTTTGAGATCGTTGAAGGCCCGGACGACAAAGACAACGCAAACCTATTGATCGTCGCGCGCCAGAGCGAAACGCGCAGCAAACCGATTGCCGCCGATTCAGCCGAAGTCGCCGATGCCGAACGCCTGATGACGGCCTACGTCGCGAACCGCACGCACAACATGAAAGCGCTGAGCGCCGTCGCCGCCGAGATCGACGGCCTGCTGCCGAAGCGCGTCGCGATGTGGGGCGCCGGCCGTCTGTTCGACAGCCTCGTCATCCATGGCGGCTTCAACGCCCGCCAGCTTGCGATGCTGATCGACGCAAACCTGAAAGCCCACATGGGCGAGCGTCATGGCTGCGCCCTCTCGACACCCGACGATCTGCCGAGCGCCGATCCCGGCGTGGTGGTGGTGATGTCGCGCGGTTTCGCCGGCGAGATCGCGGAGCACGCCAAGAAACTGGCGCCGACCGCCGAAGTGATTTTCTACAGCGACCTGCTCAGCCGCGCCCGCACAAGGATGGCCGCATGAACGCCCCAGTCCAGAACATCCGCGCCGCTGCGAGGCCAAACGCACGCGAACTCGCGCAGGAACTCGCCGAAGCCGCTGCGTACACGCGCAAGCATTCGGTCGCGTCGATCTATCACGCCGGCTCCGGTCATCCGGGCGGCGCGCTTTCCTGCTCCGACCTGCTGGCGTGTCTTTATGGCGCCGAACTGAACGTGTGGCCGGATCAGATCGACGATCCGCACCGTGATCGCTTCGTGCTGTCGAAGGGCCACGCCGCCCCCGCGCTCTATGGCATCGGCGCGCATTACGGTTTCTGCGGCAAGAAAGAGTCGCTGGCGCTGCGGAAAATCGGCAGCCGCTTTCAGGGTCATCCGCATGTGCTCGACCTGCCATGGGTCGAAACCAGCACCGGCTCGCTCGGCCAGGGTTTCTCCGTCGCGCTCGGCATGGCGATGGGTCTGAAGCTTCAGAAGAGCAGCGCCCGCGTCTACACGATGCTGGGCGACGGCGAGTTGCAGGAAGGCGAAGTGTGGGAAGGGGCGATGTGCGCCGCGCATCACAAGCTCGACAACCTCTGCGCCATAATCGACTACAACAAACTGCAGAGCGATAACTTCAATGCTCAGATCATGGGCCTTGAGCCGCTCGCCTCGAAATGGCGCGCCTTCGGTTGGGGCGTGGCCGAGATCGATGGTCACGACATCGACGCGATCCTCGCCGCGCTCAAGCGCGCCTCGCTAACCCAGGATCGCCCGTCGATCCTGATCGCGCACACGATCAAGGGCAAAGGCGTGCCCTACATGGAAAACATCCCGACCTGGCACGGCAGCGTGAAGCTCACGCGCGAGCAGACGGTCGAGGCCCTGCAGGCGCTCGGCGCCGGCAGCAACGAGATCAAGGAGATGGTCGATGTCGGCATTGGCTGAAGCCCCCGCACTCATCGCTCAGAACGGCGACTCGCTGCGCGAAGCGTTTGGCAAAACCCTGTCAAACCTCGCCGATGAATTTGCGAACGTCGTCGTGCTCGATGCGGATATCGCGGGCGGCACCGGCGTGCATCACTTCCGCAAAAGCCATCCAGAGCGCTTCCTGCAATTCGGCATCGCCGAGCAGAACATGATGGCCGCGGCAGGCGGTCTCGCCGCTGTCGGCCTCGTGCCGGTCGTCACGACCTTCGCGGTGTTCTGCCTGCGCGCCGTCGAACAGGCGCGTCTCTCGCTCGCCTACGCGCAGCGCAATGCCAAGATCGTCGCCAGCCATCCCGGCATCGACGTCGGTCCCGATGGTGGTTCGGCGCAGGCACTCGAAGATCTCGCCGCGTTCCGCGCGATTCCCGGCATGACCGTGATCTCGCCCGCCGATCCGGTGGAGATGGCGCTCGCCACCCGCGCGATGCTGGAATTCGACGGCCCCGTCTACATGCGCACCGGCCGCAGCGCGGCCAAACGCGTGTTCGGCGACGACCACACGTTTGAAATCGGCAAAGGCTGCATTGTGAAAGACGGCAGCGACGTAACCATCGTCGCCTGCGGCGTCGAAGTGGCGCGCGCCGTCGAAGCCGCTGAGGTTCTTGAAGCTGAAGGCGTCTCGGCCCGCGTCGTGAACATGGCGACGATCAAACCGATCGACAGCGAACTCCTCGCGCGCTGTTCCGAAGAAACCGGCTGCGTTGTCACCGCGGAGGATCACAACATCCTCGGCGGCCTCGGCGGCGCGGTTGCGGAATCGCTCGCAGCGACAAAGCCCTGCCCCATCGAATTCGTCGGCGTGCGCGACACCTTCGGTGCGTCCGGCGAACCGGATGAACTCGCGGTCGTGTTCGGCATCGGCACCGGCCATATCGCCGAAGCCGCGCGCCGCGCCATCGCCCGCAAATCCAAATGAACCGCTTCTCACTTAAGGGCCGCAGCGCCGTCGTCACCGGCGGCAGCCGCGGCATCGGCCGCGCCATCGGCATCGGCCTCGCCGAAGCGGGTGCTAACGTCGCGCTGACCTATCGCGAACGCCGCGATGAGGCGGACGCCGTTGTCGCCGAAATCGCAAAGCACGGTGGCAAAGCCATCGCGCTGCAGATGAATGTTGCCGATCGCGCCAGCGTCGAAGCCGCAGCCAAAGCGGCGAAGGATGCGTTCGGCTCGGTATCGATCCTGGTGAACAACGCCGGTATCAACAAGCCGACCGATTTCGATCAGGTCAGCGACAGCGACTGGGACGACATCCTCGGCACCAATCTCAAAGGGCCGTTCATCTGCGCCCAGGTGTTCCTGCCGCTGCTCGCCGAGAGCGGCAATGGCAGCATCGTGCACATCGGTTCGGTCAGCGGCCAATATGGTGGCCCCCGCACGGCGCACTACGCCGCGTCGAAAGCCGGCCTCATGTCGCTGGCACAGGTCATCGCGCGCTTCGGCGCCGCGAAGAGCGTGCGCTCCAACGTCGTCGCCGCGGGTCTTATCGCGTCGGAGATGGCCGCATCGGCCATGGGGTCCGCTGCTGTGCAGAAAGCGGCCGAAGGCATCGTGATGAAACGCATGGGCACGCCGCAGGAAGTGGCGGACGCTGTCGTATTTCTCGCGAGCGATGCGTCTTCCTACATCACGGCGCAAACCATCAACGTCAACGGCGGGCTCTACTTCTGATGGCCAAATCGATCCTCATCGTCTCCGGCGGCATCGAAGCGGCGGATGCCGCGCGCCGCGCCAAGGAGATGGGCTATACGGTCGTCGTCTCCGACCGCGATCCGGAAGCGCCCGGCTTCGCCTATGCCGACTCGTGCATCATCGCCGATGTCTACAGCCCGGATGAAACTGCGGCCGCCGCCGAACGCTACAACCGCAAGGTCCGCAGGATCGACGGCGTGATCTGTGTTGCCGCCGATGCCCCGATGACGGTGGCGGCAGTCAACGAGCGCCTTGGCCTCCCCGGCATCTCGATGGAGACAGCCGAAATCGCCTGCGACAAGCTTCGCATGAAAGAGCGCTTCGCGGAGCGCGGCGTGCCGGTGCCGTGGTTCGCTGAAGTGCACACGCCGCAGGAGCTACAGCGCATCGCCGTCGAGCGCGGCAGCAACCTCGTCATCAAGCCCGCCGACAGCCGAGGTTCGCGCGGCGTGCAACGTGTGGCGCAGGTGCAGGATCTGACCAAGGCCTTCATGCTCGCCCGCTCGCACTCTCCGACCGAGCGCGTGATGGTGGAGCAGTATCTCGAAGGCCCACAGGTCTCGACCGAGTCCGTCGTCGTGAACGGCCAGTGTTTCACGCCCGGCTTCTCCGACCGCAACTACGAATATCTCGACCGCTATGCCCCGTTCTTCATCGAGAATGGCGGCGACTTACCCAGCCATCTTCCGAACGACATCCAGACGAAGGTGAAAGACGTCGTTGCCCGTGCCGCCGCGGCGCTTGGCGTCAAGAACGGCACGGTCAAAGGCGACATCGTCGTGCACAACGGCGAGCCCTATGTGATCGAGCTCGCCGCGCGTCTCTCCGGCGGATTCTTCTGCACGCGGGAAATTCCGCTCAACACGGGAGTCGATTTCATCGGCGCCGCGATCAAGGTCGCACTGGGCGAGCCGGTAGACCCGGCCGATCTGGAGCCGAAGCACCAGCACGCGGTGATCCAGCGCTATGCCTTCCCGAATCCTGGCCAAGTTGTCTCAGTTGGCGGCGATGATGAAGCCCGCAAAGTCGATGGCGTGTCCGAAGTCGTTATCACTGCAAAGCCGGGTGACGTCATTCCGCCGGCCGGCGACAAGCGTCCCTCCGCCGCGATGGTCCTCACCACCGGTGCAACACGCGAAGCCGCACTGACCGCCGCCAACGACGCCCTCGCTAGGTTGAAGATCAAAACCGCATGAACGCACCGTTCCTCCAGCGCAGAATCGCGACCGGAGCCGATACCCTCAATCTGTTCGCGCTGTTCCACCTCAACCTCGCCTTTTCCTCCATCGAGGAAGAGCAGCGCGGCGACGTGATCGCGAAATGCTATTGGCCACTGCTCGACCTGGCACAGAAGCATGGTCCCATCGGCATCGAACTCACCGGCTTCACCTTGGAAGAAATCGCGGCGCGCGATCCCGAATGGATCGGCCGCCTCCGTGCGCTGCTGGAAACCGGGCAGGCGGAGCTGATCGGCTCCGGCTATTCGCAGATGATCGGTCCGCTGGTGCCGGCGGCTGTGACATCGGCCAATCTGCGCCTCGGCAACGACATCTATGAGCGCCTGCTGGGCCAGCGTCCGCGCCTCGCGCTCGTCAACGAACAGGCTTACTCAGCAGGCCTTGTCGGCCTCTATCTCGACGCCGGTTACGACGCGATCCTGATGGACTGGGACAATCCCGGTTCGCAGCATCCCGAATGGCCGGCCGATACACGTTATCAGGCGCAGCGTGCGCTGGGCGCCGATGGCCGCAGCATCGGGCTTCTGTGGACCAACACGGTTGCGTTTCAGAAGCTGCAACGCTTCGCGCACAACGACATCGACCGCGACAGCTACCTTGCCTATCTGCAGACACAGCGCGGCAGCGGCCGCAGCCTCTGTGTCTATGCCAGCGATGCCGAGATTTTCGACTACCGCCCGGGCCGCTACAAAACCGAAGAGGCGAACAGCGGCAACGAATGGAACCGCCTCGCAGAGGCCTTCGAAGCCATTCGGGCCACCCGCGACTTCCGCCTCGTGGCGCCAAGTGACGTTCTGGCCGGCGGCGGCGACACCACACCGCTATCCCTCGAAACCGCGCGCGTGCCCGTGCCGGTGAAGAAGCAGCGCAAATACAATCTCTCCCGCTGGGCCGTCACCGGCCGCGACGATACCGGCATCAACGCCGCCTGCGAACGCATTTATCGCGGCATCGTCGCCGCCAAAGCGGACGACGCCGCGTGGAAAGAGCTCTGCTATCTCTGGTCCAGCGATTTCCGCACCCACATCACCGAGAAGCGCTGGGCCACCTATTGCGAGCGTCTCCGCAAAGCCGAAGCGCAATGGGCGAAGTCGCCGGTTCAGCCAGCAGCACTAAGCAAAGGCGCACGTACCGAACAGCGCTTCATCGACATTGCAACACCGGTACTGACCGCACGTCTCGACCGCCGCCGCGGGCTCGCTATCGAAAGCCTCCGCTTCGCGTCGCAATCGCGCCCTGCCATCGGCGGCCTGCCGCACGGCCATTTCGACGACATCGCGTTGCAGGCCGACTGGTACACCGGCGACTGCGTGTTCGAAGCGCCAGGCGAGCACAAGATCACCGATCTCGAATGGTGCGAGACGACCATCGCGCACAACGAGAGCGGCGATGTCATCGTCAGCGGCACTATCAAAACGCCGCGCGGACCGATCAGGAAGACGCTCACCTTTCACGCCGACGCACCGCAGGTCGATTTCGATCTCACCTTCCATTGGGAAAATCTCGGCCGCGGCAGTCTGCGTCTCGGTCACTTCACCTTCCTGCCCGAAGCCCTCGACTGGAACAGTCTTACGCTCACCACACACAATGGTGGCGAGGCAGCCGAGACCTTCGCACTCGCAGACCAGGATGTGGAGCACGGCGCGCCGGTGTCGTTCCTGGTCTCTGCCTCGCACGGCATCGGCATGACCGAGGGTTGGGCGGATATCGCAGATAAAGAAAACCGCATCCGCATTTCGGTGGATCGCACTGCGGCGCCACTGCTCGGATTACTAACACATCGTAATCTTGGTGGCAGTCTGTTCTGCCAGTTCCTGCTGTCCGCGCTGGAACTGGACGAAACCTGCAAGCCTGCCCCCTACAAAACCGGTCCACGGCATTTTCGATTTAGCGTGAACGGATTCTTGCCGTAAGGCGCTTGTTAACCGAGTTCTGCAACTCTGTGTTCAGAACTCAGGGGCAAACGCCAATGGCGCATGCAGCAGCGAAGTTGATCTCCAGCAAATCGGACTCGCACGGAGCACTCTCCGTCGCACCGCCGGCGATGCGCGATTTCACGCAGCCGTGGCTCGATCTCAACGACAAGTCGGTGATGGTGACCGGTGGTACCGGATCGTTCGGCAAGCACTTCGTCAAAACCGTCATCGACCGCTACAAGCCGAAGCGTCTTGTGATCTTCAGCCGCGATGAGCTGAAGCAGTATGAGATGCAGCAGATGTTCCCGATGGATCAGCATCCGTTCATGCGCTATTTCATCGGCGATATCCGCGACCGTGATCGCCTCGAACTTGCGATGCGCGACATCGACTATGTGGTTCACGCCGCCGCGTTGAAGCAGGTGCCGACCGCCGAGTACAATCCGTTCGAATGCATTCGCACCAACGTGTTCGGTGCGGAGAACCTCGTCTACGCCGCCCTGCGCCGCAACGTGCGCAAGGTGATCGCGCTCTCCACCGATAAGGCGGCGAACCCAGTCAACCTCTACGGTGCCTCCAAGCTCGCGTCGGACAAGATCTTCGTCGCCGCCAACAACTTGTCGGGTGCTGACGGCACGCAGTTCTCCGTCGTGCGCTACGGCAATGTGCTGGGCTCGCGCGGTTCGGTCGTGCCGTTCTTCGAGAACATCGTCAAAGCCGGCAAAGACTCGCTGCCGATCACCGATCCGCGCATGACGCGCTTCTGGATCACGCTGACGCAGGGCGTGAACTTCGTGCTCTCCAGCATGGAGCTGACGCGTGGCGGAGAGATCTTCGTGCCGAAGATTGCCTCCTCCACTATCACCGATATTGCTTCGATCATCGGCCCAAGCCTGGAGCAGAAAAACGTCGGCATCCGTCCGGGCGAGAAACTGCATGAGACGATGATTCCGGCCGACGACTCGCGCTGGACCGTGGAACTCGAAGACCGATTTGTGATCCTCGCCAGCTTCGCCGCAGCCGCACGTGAGGCGTACCTCAATCGCGGTGCCAAGCCGGTGGTCGAAGGCTTCCATTACTCGAGCGACAACAACTCGGAGCATCTGGACGCCCGCGGGCTCCAGCATCTCCTCAGCCAGGCCTACGCATGAGCGCGCCGGCGCTGAAGGCGGGGTTGCCCGAACGCGCCGCCCCCTTTCTTCCCTATGGCCGCCAGGTCATCGAGGAAGACGACATCGCCGCCGTGACCGAAGCGTTGCGCGGCGACCTTCTCACCACCGGCCCGTTCGTTGCGCGGTTTGAAGCCGCCTTCGCGAAAGCCACCAACGCGTCACATGCGGTCGTGTGCTCCAACGGCACCGCCGCGCTGCACATGGCGGC
>DATAHD010000069.1:0-6033 GCA_036263395.1 Rhizomicrobium sp.
GCGACGTTCTCGATAGTGTGGTGATCCATCCACGCGACCCCTTCGCACCGATGCGCTTCGACATCGTCGGCAAGCTGGGGGCGCTGCTTTCGCCCTCAGTGGGTTTTGTGGTGCCGCCTGCGTGACTCGAACACGCGACCCCATCATTACGAATGATGTGCTCTACCAACTGAGCTAAGGCGGCCCGCGATACGGGGGCGTGCCCCGTTCGGAAGGCGCGGAAACTAGGCGAGAGCTTCGGGTTTCGCAACAGCGATTTCCGCGGCGGAAATGCTGGATTTTCTGTGGTTGCCGCCGTGGCAAAGCGCCGTCATGCTGCCCCAAAACAACAAGACTGGGACGAACGCCTGCCCCCCTCCGACCGCAACCGCCACCCATGGCGGCCGGGCCGCGCTGACCGGCCGCCCGGCGCCAGAGAGACACCAGATGCTGACCAAGGCCGACGACTATCCGATCCACCAATTGCCGGAGCCCATCGCGACGTCGGGGACGGACCGCAATTTCTACGACCGCTTCTTCTTCAACGGCTACACGGCGGACGGAGCCACGTTCTTCTCGGCGGCGCTGGGGGTTTATCCGCATCTGAATGTGATGGATGCGGCGTTCTCCATCGTGCAGGACGGGACACAATCGAACCTGCATGCCTCCAAGAATCTGAAGATGGAGCGCATGGACACGACGGTCGGGCCGATCAAGGTCGAGGTGATCGAGCCGCTGCACATGCTGCGCGTCACGGTCGGCGACAATGCCCATGGCATCAAAGCAGACCTTACCTTCACCAGCCGCGCCAAGGCGGTGGAGGAGCCGCGCTTCACTTTCCGCAACGGGCCGCGCACGTTCATGGACTACACGCGCCTGACGCAGAACGGATCGTGGAGCGGCTGGATCGAGGTGAATGGCAAGAAGACGACGATCGAATCCACAACGATGGGCACGCGTGACCGGTCGTGGGGCATTCGTCCCATCGGCCAGGGCGATCCGCAGCCGCTGGTGCCGGCACGGGCGCCGCAATTCTACTGGCTGTGGGCGCCGATGAATTTCCCGGAGCGCTTCATGCTCTATCACAACAACGCCAACGCCGACGGCGCGTCGTGGAACACGGCGTCGGTGATCGGCAATGTGGGCGATGGCGAGCCGGCGCATATGGAAAAGTGCGGCGCCGACATCGACTACAAGTCCGGCACGCGGCATGCGACGCGCGCGGTGATCACGGTCACCGATGCCGAAGGCGGCGAGTGGCAGGCCGAGATGAAGCCCAAATACAATTTCTACATGATGGGCATCGGCTATGGGCATCCGGAATGGGGCCACGGCCATTGGAAGGGCGAGAACGAGCTTGGCTTCGATTCGTTCAAGACCGCCGAAGTGAACGAGAACATGCCGCACTTCCAGCACATCCAGGCGGTGAGCGAAGTGACGCTGACGGGACCGAACGGGATCAAGGAGACCGGCATCGGTGTGCTCGAGCAACTGGCCATCGGCGAGTATAAGCCCCACGGCCTGACCGGCATTTTCGATCCGCACAAGTAAGGCAACGGCATGAGCGATGCACTGATTGCGCCGTTGGCGCAGTATCTGAAAGGTGTGCTGGGTAAGCCCGATCTGGAGGTCGCGAACATCGCGCGCATTCCGGGCGGCGCGTCGCGTGAGACGTATCGCTTTCGCGCGCGCTATTCCGACGGCGGCACGAGCGTCGATCGCGGATTGATTCTGCGGCGCGATCCGCCATCGAGCCTGATCCAGACGGAACGCTCGGCGGAATATCGCGCCTATGAAGCGTTCCATAAGCTCGGCGTCGCGGTGCCGAAGCCGGTGGTGCTGGAGCTCGATGCGTCGCATCTGGAGCGGCCGTTCTTCATCATGGAAGAGATCGAAGGCTGCAGCACCGGCTCCATCATGGCGCCCGATCCGTATGGGCCGCATCGCGAGAAGATCGGGCGGCAGTTCTTTGAGAACATGGGCAAGATCGCCGGCGCCGATGTGAAGGCGATCGGGCTCGACGATTTCGAAGGCTCCAGCGATCCGGCGACGATGTGGAAACACGAAGTCGAGCGCTGGGAAAAGGAGATCGACGAGGACGAGCGCGAGCCGCAGCCGATTGCGCGCGCCGCGATCCGCTGGATGAAGAAGAACCCTCCGCCGCCGGCGCAGAAGCTGGCGCTGGTGCATGGCGATTATCGCTCGGGCAATTTCGTGTTCGATCCGAACGGCAACATCCGCGGCATCCTCGATTGGGAGATGGCGCATCTGGGCGATCCGCTGGAGGATCTTGGCTGGGCCATCGATCCCTTGTGGAGCAATGGCGACGAAGCGCATCCCGGCGGGACGATCGCGCGCGCCGAAGCGCTGGCGATCTGGGAGAAGGCGAGCGGATTGAAGATCGATCCGAAGGCTCTGTTCTGGTGGGAGATTTTCGGCAGCTTCAAAGGCCTCGCGATCTGGATTTCCGCAGGGCGCGAGTATGTCGATGGGCGCAATCCCGATCCGATCAACGCGTTCTCCGCCTGGTATCCCTACACCTTTCACAACCGGCTTTTGGCCAAGCGCCTTGCGGAGGTTTTATGAGACCCGAGATCAGCGAATTGCTGCGTACCACCGGCATGCAGCTGCCGGGCCTCGCGGCGCCGACCGGCTACGCGCAGGCGAGTGCGGGGCTCATCACCGGTATGCTGATGATCTCGGCCGCGCATTACGACCGTGCGGCGGAGATTCGCGTGATGGATAATGGCGAGATGCGGGCGCTGTTTGGGACGCTGGCTGGCGGCGTGAAGGATGCGGGGCTGCGGGCGTCGCTGGAAGCAGCGGCGACGTCGCGTGATGAATCGATCCGTGTGTCGGCGCTGAACGCGGCGAACGCGGAGTTGCGCAAGCTGCTGATCGCGCTGCAGACACATCTGGAAGATGCGGGCGATGTCGACGGGCAGAAGCAGGTGTGGGCTGTGCTGCAGGCGAGCGCCGAGCGGCGGATGCTTTCTGTCGCGATGGGGTGACCCCCACCCGTTTCCGCTGCGCGGAAACGACCTCCCCGCAAGGGGGAGGTGAACGCGTTTAGTGCGGCGCTTGCTCGGTTAGAAACGCGCGCACGTCGGCAGCGGATTGGGTTGCGACTTCTTCCATCAGGATGTGGCCAGTCTTCGGATAGACGATCAGCTTCGAGCCGGGGATCGCTTTGTTGAAGGCGTGGGCGGCTTCGACCGGGATGAGGCCGTCCTGCGCGCCCCATAGGATGAGCGTTGGCGCGGTGATGGCGCGGACGTGGTCGCGGACATAGGTGTCCCAGGGCGAAGCGAAACGGTCGAGCGTGGCCTGGCGGGTGCCGGACATGCGGGCGAAGTCCCAGTAACTGTCGATCATCGCGGGTGTGATCACCTCTTTATGGATGATCGCCTTGTTCAGTCCCTCTTCGGCGAGGCTGCGCGGCGTTATGTGGAGGACGAGCTGGTTCACCACCGGCCAGCGCGCGATCTGGAACGCGAGCGGGATCTTGTCGCCCATCTTCACCGGCATGCCGGCGGCATCGACGAGGATAAGCGCGGTGAGGCGATCCGGATGTTCTTCCGCGTAACGCGCCGCGACGCCGCCGCCCATCGAATTGCCGGCGAGGGCGAATTTCGTGAGACCGAGTTTGGTCGCGAAGGCATCGACAAATCGCACCATGCCTTCCTGGCTGTAATCGCCGTTCGGCACCGCGCCGGTGAGACCGTGGCCGGGCAGATCGACAGAGATCACGCGGAACCGGTCGGACAAGGTTTTCGACCACCGCTCCCACGTGAAGAGCGAAGCGTTGGAGCCGTGCAGCAGCATGAGAACCGGCGCATCCTTTGCACCGCGGTCGCGGTAGTGGACGCGGGCGCCGGTCGATGCATCAGCCGATCCCGGCGTTGCGCTGACCCAATCGACGGTCGTGAACTGCGATGGTGGCGTCGCGTACTTCGCTTCGAGCGAAGCGCGCGGAATGTCTGGTGTCGAGAAATACCAGAACACCGCCGCGAGTATGGCGACGAGTACCAGAACAGCGATCAGAAGCTTACGCATGACCCTTCCCCCTCTTTTGGGGAAAGTGTGCGCGCGCTTCATCGCGCGCGCAAATCATCGCTGCTACGCGCTACGGGACGATCTGAAACGCGGTGCCGCAACCATCGGCCGTCAGTGCCGGGCAGGCACCGCCGCCTTGCGAACTGGTGCCGAACAGCGTGCCGTCCGTCTTGAGCAGGAGGCCCGCCTTCGGATGAATTCCATCGGTCCCGCCGGTGAAGATGTGCAGCTTGGTGAAGGCCCAGCCGTCACCCGCCACGGCGGGCGGCGCGAGTTTGAACACTGAACCGAACCCAGCCGGGGCACCGTTGGTCGTGATGCCGTAGAGATTGCCTGCGGGATCGATCGTCACGCCGCTGTTGGGATTGGTGCCGTCGCTTGTCTTGAAGCGATGCAGGATGCGTTCTTTCCACACCAACCTGCCCGGGGCGGGCGGCGTGAGTGAGAACACGGTGCCGACGTTCGTATCGTCTCCACCGCCCGCGAGCGTCGTGCCGTAAAGAACACCGCTCGCGTCCGAGACGAGATTGGACGCGCCCGGGAAGGCACCGTCCGAACCGCCGGTGAAGCGATAGATGACGGTTTCTTTCCAGCTGCCGCCCGCAGCAGCCGGAAGCGACAGCTTGAACACCGTGCCCATCGGGTTGTTGGTGTTTCCGCCAACCGCCGTCGTGCCGTAGAGATTGCCGGCGATGTCCTGCAGCAGGCCGCCCATCGGCTGGCTGCCGTCGTCGCCGCCAGCGAAACTGTAGAGAACAGCTCTCTTCCAGCTGGTTTTGCCCGGTGCCGGCGGCGTGAGCTTGAAGATGGTGCCGTTGTTGGAGGTACCGCCAAACTGCGTGGTGCCGTAGAGCGCACCACTCGCATCGCGCAGCAACCGGCCCATCGGTGTGGCGCCGCCATCGCCACCGGGGAAGCGATACAGGATCTTCCGCTTCCAGCTCGTTTTCGGCGCGACCGGTGGGATCAGCTCAAACACCAGACCGGCGCCGGCGGATGCGACACCCGATCCGCCGCCGGATGCGGTGCCATACAGGACGCCGTTCGAACCCGCGGTCACGCCGCCCACCGGATAGCTGCCGTCGCTGCCATCATGGAAACTCGTCAGTATCTTGATCCGCCACGGTTCGCTCGGCGACCTCAGATGCAGGCGGTACACGGTGCCGCAACCGGGGCCGTTGCTGCCGCAACCCTTGCCACCGAAATTGGTCGTGCCGAACAGATCGCCGGTCTCATCCTGAATCAGGTCCGACAATGGCAAACCGGCGCCAGTGCCTAGCGCAAACCCACCGCCCCCGGGAAAGGCATAGAGGATCGTTTCGGTCGCCGCCGATGCCGATAGCGGCAATGCGACAGCCAACGCAGCAGCCAAAATCAGTTTGGAAGACATCTGATCCCCCTCCCGGCGTTCAGAGCGATGAACTCTAGCAACCAGCAGCTTTTGCGGGTAGCCCAAGAAGTCACAACAAAGCGCAATGTGGATCGGGTTTGTGACGTCTTCGGGTCGCCGCGCGCCTGCGTTTGCCCGCAAAAGAGGCGACGTGACGCGGCGGGCGCAGCCTCTTTGTTGCGCAGAATCTGCTAGGCGTCGCGGATGGAACGCCTTGCCATCCGCCTCCGGCTCGCTTTCGCCAACAGCGCGAGCAACACGATCGGCGGTATCTACACACCGTTCTTTTCCGCCTGGCTTTTGTGGCGCGGCATGCATCCGGCGGAGATCGGGGCGTTACTCGCGGCCGGCATGCTGCTGCGGGTGATCGCGAGCCCGGTAAGCGGCATCGTGGCCGATGCCCGCAACGACCGGCGCACGGCGATGATCGCGCTCTATCTTTTCATGCTGTTTTGCGCGGCGACGCTGATCTTCGCGACGTCGCCGTTCGCGATCTTTGCGCTCGCCGTGCCGATGGCAGTGGCGAGTGGCGCGGTCGGGCCGTTGCTCGAAAGCGTGACGTTGCGCATGAGCGAGCGGTGGAAGTTCTCCTATGGCCCGGTGCGGGC
>DATAHD010000070.1:0-13373 GCA_036263395.1 Rhizomicrobium sp.
GGCAAGCCGATCATGATTTCGGATGCCGCGACGGTGGCGTGGTGGCCGTGGCTGCGCGCGAAGTACGGCTTCAGCGACACGCAGATCCGCAAATACACGTTCAACCTGGCGCCGTTCCTGGTCGACAAGAACGCGATCCAGGAAGGTTATTTGTCGAGCGAGCCGTATTCGGTCGAGAAGCAGGCGAAGTTCAAGCCGCAGGTGTTCCTACTCGCCGACAACGGCTATCCTGGCTACTCCAACATGGTGCTGGCGCCAGGCAAGCTGATCCAGTCGAACCCGAAGGCGGTGCAGGCGTTCGTTAACGCGACGGCGCAGGGCTGGCATGACTATCTGTTCGGCAATGCGGCGCCGGCGAATGCGATGATCAAGAAGCAGAACAGCGAGATGAGCGACGATCTCATCGCGCAGGCGATCGGGAAGATGAAGTCGTACGGCATCGTGATGAGCGGCGATGCGGCAACGCAGGGCCTGGGTACCATGACGGACGCCAAGTGGAAGGTGTTCTTCGACACGATGGTGGCGGACAAGCTGTATGATGCGAAGCTGCCATACAAGAAGGCGTACGACCTGCGCTTCATCCGCAACGTGCATGTGAAGTAACCGCGATGGGCAAAGGCCGCCTGGAAGCGTTCAGCGATGGCGTGATCGCGATCATCATCACGATCATGGTGCTGGAGCTGAAGACGCCGGAAGAGCACGACCTGCATGGGTTGGTGTCGATCCTGCCGACGCTGGCGCTCTATGCGCTCAGCTTTGTCTATGTCGGTATCTACTGGAACAACCATCATCACATGCTGCACGCCGCGAAGGTGGTGACCGGCGGCGTGCTGTGGGCGAATTTGCATCTGCTGTTCTGGATGTCGCTGATCCCGTTCGCGACGCGGTGGATGGGCGAAAGCGATTTCGCGATGTGGCCGACGGTGGCGTATGGCCTGTCGCTGCTGGCGCCGAGCATTGCCTATTACATTCTGGCGCAGGTGCTGATCCGCGCGAACGGCGACGGCACCCTGGCGCATGCCATCGGGCGCGACGTGAAGGGCATGGTGTCGACCGCGCTCTATATCGTGGGCATCGCGCTGGCGTTCTGGCAGCCGATGGCGGGTGTGGCGCTGTACACGCTGGTGGCGCTGATCTGGCTGGTGCCGGACCGGCGGATCGAGACCGCACACTAGCTTTTGCGAGCCTAGCAGATGTGGGGTATGGGTTGAGCGGCTGTCCGGCGTAGCACCATGTCTCCCCTTCTTTCCCTTCGCGACATTTCCAAGAAATTCGATACCGGCACGCAGGCGCTGGCGCGGATCGATCTCGATGTGGCGGATGGCGAGTTTGTCTCGCTGGTCGGGCCGAGCGGGTGCGGAAAATCGACGGCGCTGCGCATCATCGCGGGGCTTCTGACACCCGATAGCGGCACGGTGACGTGGCCGGCCGAAAAGCCGGAGGTCGGGTTCGTGTTTCAGGAGCCGACATTGATGCCGTGGGCCAATGCGCTGACCAATGCGCGGCTGCCGCTAGACCTTGAAGGGATGAACAAGGGCGAAGTGGCGGACAAGGCGGCGCGGGCGCTGGCGCGCGTAGGCCTCGCCGGGTTCGAGAAGGCCTATCCGCGGGAGCTGTCCGGCGGGATGAAGATGCGCGTGTCGATCGCGCGCGCCATCGCGGCGGAGCCGAAGGTGCTGTTGATGGACGAGCCGTTCGCGGCACTCGATGAATTCACACGGCAATCGCTGAATGACGATCTGCTGACGCTGTGGGATGAGGATGCGCTGACGGTTATCTTCGTCACGCACTCGGTTTACGAGAGCACGTACCTTTCGAGCCGCGTGGTCGCGATGTCGCCGCGGCCGGGGCGGATTGCGGCGGACATTCCGCTGCCGGTGCCCAAGGGGCGGACGACGGAGTATCGGCTGACGCCGGAGTTCGCGGCGAATGCGGGGAAGATTTCCGCCGTGCTGCGCGATGTTATGGGGAAGGCGGCGTGAAGATGCTGTGCGGTGACTTCCCCCCTCCGTCACTATCGCTTCGCTCCCGTGACACCTCCCCCGCTGCGCAGGGGAGGGCCCGGGCGTGAGCGCATATCTTCGCTATATCGTGCCGGCACTGCTCGGGATCAGCACACTCGTGTTGTGGGAGGTCTGGGTAGACTACGCCGAGGTCTCTCCATTGGTGCTGGCCTCGCCGTCCGAAATCTGGACATCGTTCGTCGAGAATTTCCCGGTCCTGATGCACGCGCTGTGGTTTACCGTGAAGATCACGGTATTCTCCTTCATTGCCGCAACCATCGGCGGGATTGGGCTGGCGATCATCTTCAGCCAGAGCCGCATCACCGAATATGCGCTTTATCCTTATGCTGTCGTATTGCAGGTGACGCCGGTTGTCGCGATCGCGCCCCTTCTGGTCATCTGGATCGGATATGACCACATCACGACCGTTCTCGTCGTGCTCGCTTGGATCATTTCGTTCTTCACGATCTTGTCGAATACGACGACCGGATTGAAGTCCGCGGATCACAATCTGGTGGACTTGTTCAAGCTCTACGGCGCGTCGCGCTGGCAGGTGCTCTGGCGGCTCCAGTTGCCAAGCGCCCTGCCCTACCTGCTGGCGGCCATGAAGATTTCCGGCGGCCTTGCGCTGATCGGCGCAGTGACAGCGGAGTTCGTCGCCGGTTCGGGCAACGATCAGGGCCTCGGATGGACCATCACGCTGGCCGGCCGCGCCAACGACACCGCAATGGAGTTCGCGGCGCTGTCACTCCTGTCCCTGCTCGGCATCGCAATCCTCTTCGCGATGACTGCGATCGAATGGGCATTGCTGCACCGCTGGCATGAAAGCGCCGTGAAGAAGCAGGACTAGCCGCGCTTGATCGGAACCAGCTTGGCGGTCGAGGTGGCCTTCGCCAAGATCGTACCAGCTTCGTCTTTCAGGACGCCTTCGAGAAATGCTGTCGACTTGCCGCGGCGGTCGACCCAAGCTTCGGCGATGCAGAGGCCGGGGCGGGCGCTGGCGTAGAAGGCGACTTTGATCTCGAGAGAGAGCGGCGAGACCTCGTGGTTCGACGACGCCATCACGGCATGCGCCATCGCGCTGTCGAGCCAGCCGGTGACGAAGCCGCCTTGTACGATGCCGCCGGAGTGGCACATGGCCATCGTGGCGCGGAACTGGAGAATGGCGCGGCCACTGGCGCCGGCGTCGATGATGCGGTCGAGCCCGAGCGACGTCATCAACGCCGACGGCTTGGGGTCGGAATCCATAGTGTACCCTTCGATAGCGATGCGGCTGTTTAGCGGGCAAGGCGCCTTCGGTGCAATTGCGCGGGGTGTTCGTCCTACGACGAGGGGCTGAAAGTTACCCCATGCAACCATGGAAGCTTCGTATGAGCTTTGAGCTACGGCCTTTGGTTGTGCTACACTCTGCCATCCGATGGATGCCTCCAATGAAGCACGACCGTATTGAAACAAACCCCGCGGTGATGGCCGGCAAGCCCGTTGTCAAAGGTACGCGCTTAACCGTCGAACTCGTTCTGCGCGAATTGGGTGCCGGTATGTCGGATACCGCTATCATGGAAGCCCACCCGCGCCTCACGCCCGAGGACATCCGGGCGGTTCAGGCATTTGCGGCAGACTTCATGTCCAACAACGAACTCCTGTTGAATGACTAATCTCCGCTGGCTTGCGGACGAGTGCATTTTCGGCCCGGTGGTCAAACAACTCCGTCAGGCAGGCCATGATGTGGTTTACGCGGCAGAAACGCTCCAGCAGACCGCCGATACCGGCCTGGCCGATCTCGCGCTGAGCGATGGCAGACTTCTTCTGACCGAGGACAAAGATTTCGGCGAGATTATCTTCCGCAAGAAGCAGCGCGTGCCCGGTATCGTCTTGCTTCGCATTCCGCCTGAACAGTCAGCGCTTATGTGGCCGCGACTGGAGGCCGTCGTGCAGCGGCATGGAGCCAGCCTGTTCGGGCAATACGTTGTGGTGACCGCGACAGGCACGCGTGTTCGACCGCTTGCCACGCCTGATTGACGGTTTTTGCGTTCCAGTTGCGTACCTTCATCCCGTCTGCTACGCCCCGCGGCCTTATGAGCACGCCCGCCACCGAAGCCGCCAAACGCCGGACTTTCGCGATTATTTCGCACCCGGACGCCGGCAAAACCACGCTGACCGAGCATTTGCTGCTCCTCGGCGGCGCCATTCGTGCGGCCGGCCAGGTGAAGGCGCGCGGCGAGGCGCGGCGTGCGAAATCGGACTGGATGAAGATCGAGCAGGAGCGCGGCATATCCGTCACCTCCGCCGTAATGACGTTCGAATATGAAGGCGCGGTGTTCAACCTGCTGGACACACCAGGCCACGAAGACTTTTCCGAAGATACCTATCGCACGCTGACCGCGGCGGACTCCGCGGTGATGGTGATCGACGCCGCGAAAGGCATCGAAGCGCAAACCCGCAAGCTGTTCGAGGTGTGCCGCCTGCGCGATATCCCGATCATGACGTTCATCAACAAGATGGACCGCGAAGCGCGCGATCCGTTCGAGCTCCTGGACGAGATTGCCGATCAGCTTCAGCTCGACGTCGCGCCGATGACGTGGCCGGCCGGCATGGGGCTCAATTTCCGCGGCACCTACGACCTCTACACCAACGAGTTTGCGGTGTTCAGCAAAGACGGCGATCGCATCGGCCACAACTCGCTCGCCGCCACGCTGGCGGAAGAAGAGAAGGCGAAGCTCGACGAGGACATCGAGCTGGCGCGTGCGGGGCTTTCGGCGTTCGACCTCAACTCCTATCGCGAGGGGCACCTGACGCCGGTGTTCTTCGGTTCGGCGCTGAAGCATTTCGGCGTGCACGACCTGATGAATGCGCTGGCCAAATTTGCGCCGCCGCCGCGCGATCAGGCCGCAAAAGGGCGCGACGTTCATCCGGGCGACAACGACGTCACCGGTTTCGTGTTCAAGGTTCAGGCGAACATGGACCCTAACCATCGCGACCGTGTCGCCTTCCTGCGCCTTGCGAGCGGCAAATTCCGCCGCGGGATGAAGCTCACGCAGTCCGGCACGCACAAGGCCATCGGCATTCACAATCCGATCCTGTTCTTCGCGCAGGAGCGCGAGACGGTGGACGAGGCATGGCCCGGCGACATCATCGGCATTCCGAACCATGGCGTGCTGCGCGTCGGCGATACGCTGTCGGAGACCGGCGACGTGGTGTTCACCGGTATTCCGAATTTCGCGCCGGAAATCCTGCGCCGCGTGCGGCTGGGCGATCCGATGAAGCAGAAGCATCTTGCCCGCGCGCTGGAAAGCCTGGCCGAAGAAGGCGTGACGCAGGTGTTCAAGCCGATGCTCGGTTCGCAGTGGGTGGTCGGCGTGGTCGGCAACCTGCAGCTCGACGTGCTGCGCTCGCGTCTGCGCGCCGAGTATGGCCTCGATGCCGATTTCGAGCCTTCGCCCTACGATACGGCCCGGTGGATCAGCGGCAGCGATACCGACCTGGAGAAATTCTTCGGCACCTATCGCCCGCAGATGGCGACCGACCGCGACGGCGCGCCGGTGTTCCTAGCGAAGTCGTCGTGGGAGCTGGGCTACGTCGGCGATAAATTCCCGAACATCAAATTCGCCAAAACGCGCGAACGCGCCGACGTGCAGGCGGCCGCCTAAGCGGCCTGCGGGTGGGCGTGCAAGGTGGCCTGGCGGCGCCAGAAAGTGAGCATCGTCGCCGCGCCCCTCTCCGGCACCGCATCGAACGCGCGCAGGCGTGCACCGGTGTTGCTGCGCGCGGCGAGCACCGTGAGAGCGGAGTAAGCAGCGCGCGATAGACCGGCGCCACGACAAGCGATGGCAACACCGGCGCCGCTGCCGTCCTGAAGAATTTCCGAAGCGGTCAGTGTGTCGATCTTGAAGGCACGCGCGAGCGCGTCTGCCAGATCGGCGGCGCGTTTGTTGCGAACCGTTTCGACCAGCGCCGCTTCGTCGACATCGACGATGACCGGCGTTTCGATCAACGCGTCGCGCTGCAGAACTTTGCCGCGGGACGCGAGCGGGATTTCGAAGAAGAATTCGTTCAAAAGGCCAAGCGGCGCATCGGCACAATCGACGAGACGCAGCGCGAGTTCGCGGCGGGCCTCGGGATCGATGTCATGCTCGGCGCGCGCCAGAAGCGCGGCGAACGAGGCGCGCACTTCTGCCGGATAGTTCGCCGGCCACGCCGTCAGAAGATCGGCGAGTTCGCGCACCAACTCCTGCCGCGCGCCCGGTTGGGCGGCGAGTTCGAGCAGGTAGGCAAGATGCTCCTTCGGCGACCGCATCCGGGTAGCCTAGCGGACACGTGTTAATGTTTTGGTACCGATAGAAAGGCACCAAAACCGCGGGTTAGTTGCCCACGATGGCCCAGCTGTCGGGGAAGAACCCGTTGAAGCTGGTGCGTACAGCCACCGAATAGGCGCCCATGGACTCGAAGACGATGAAGTCCCCGGGGCCGATATTCTCCGGCAGCATCAGCGGCCGCGGCAGCACGTCGAGCGTGTCACAGGTCGGGCCAAAGACGCGGAACGGTGTGTGGCCTTCCGGATGCTGGAGCACCCGCCCCTTGGCATCGAGCGCGAAGCTGCGCAGGTGATAGTCCGCGATCCAGCCCGGCAGGGTCAGTTCGTCGAAGCTGCCGTAGGTACCGTCGTTGATGTAGAGGCTGTTGCCCTTGCGCAGGACAACCTGCGTGATGAGCGAAAGCCCCTCCGCGATCAGCGCGCGCCCCGGCTCGCACAGCACTGGAATGTTCGGGTTGGGCAGCGTGTTCAGCGCTTCCTTGATGGTGTCGAAATACCAGTGATAGGGCGGCACATCGTTGCCGGAATACGGCCCTGGAAAACCGCCACCGACGTCCAGCGCCGCAAGCTCGACACCCGCCATCTGTGCCGTTCGCCGCGCCATCTCGATCGCCTGGGCGTAGGAGAAGGGCGACAGGCACTGCGAGCCCACGTGGAAGGTCAGGCACGGGGCCGCGCCAGCTTCCTGCACGCGCTTCAGCAGGCGCGCGGCATCTTCCTGCGTGGTGCCGAATTTCGACGACAGCTCCAGCACCGCGCCGCCGAGCGGCGTTGCGATGCGCACGAAGATGCGCAGCTTCTTGGCTGGCACTTCGCCGATCAGCTTGTCGAGTTCGTAATCGCAATCGATGACGTAATCGGTCACGCCATACTTTTCATACGCCAGCTTAGCGGAGTTGACCGCGCGCACCGGCGCCATGAAGTGGCAGATCGCATCGGGGAAGCGGTTCTTCACGAATGCGACTTCGGGCAGCGACGCGGTGTCGAAATGGCGGATGCCGGCGGCCCACACCTGATCCATCACCTGCGGCGCCGGATTGGCCTTGATCGCGAACATCGGATCGCCGGGGAAGTCTTTCAGGAAGCGATCCGCCGCGTCGCGGAACTTCTGCGGAAAGATCACGTAGGTCGGATCGCTCGGCCGCGTTTTCTCGATCAGCTGTTCGACGCTGGCAAAACGGGGAAGATCGACGCCCAAGACCGGTGCGTTCATACACGTGACCTCAAACCAACTCGCGCGATGTAAGACGAGGGGGACAGGGGGTCAAGGAAAGATCGTGTGACGCTGCTACTGATGCACCGCTTCCAGCTTGTGGCCGTCGGGATCGATGACAAAGGCGGCGTAATATGTCGGCGCATAGTGCGCGCGAAGGCCGGGCGCGCCGGCGTCTGTACCGTTCGCGCGCAGGGCCGCCGCATGAAACGCATCGACGGCAGCGCGGTTAGAGGCGGCGAAGCAGAGATGAAAGCCGTCGCCCGGTGGACGCGCCGTGCCGGGGCGCGCGAAGAGCGCCAGCCGGTCGTTGCCGCCTGGCTCGCCGAAGCCCGCTGCGCGCTCGTGCTGCCAGACGCAGACATAGCCGAGTGGGGCGAGCGCGGCTTCATAGAACGCCGTCGCGCGGCTGAGATTTTCGACGCCGAAGGACAGATGGCTGAGCATCGTTCAGCGTCTCACGGCCAGTGTGGGATCATAGTGCTTGAGGAAGTCCACCAGCACTGCTTCCAAAACGTCGAGCGGCAGAATTCCATAGGAGAACCGGCTCCTGGCGCCGGGAAGCGGAGCAATGCCGGGATTTGGCCATTCATCGATGTTATATTCGTTGGTGATGATCCACGACGGCTGATCGTCCAGACCAAGTTTGCGGCGCACCTCGGCCGGTATGGGTATTCCCTTAGTCCGACCTTGGGGCTTGCTGTGCGTTATCGGAAGAATGACAACCAAGCGCGGTTTGATGGCGGAATCGGTCGTCACCACAAGGCAGGCTGGCCGCTCCTTGCTGGTGTCTTTTCCGGTATCGGCTTCTCTTAGCCACAGATAGTCATAGCGAAATATCAAGCCGCGTTTCGGCTCGGGCAGCGCCATCTACTTCGCTTGCACCTTGCGCGCTTCACGGACTTCCTTGAGAGCCCGCTGCACGGCATCAATAACGACCTTGGGAGACTCTTCCGTTTTGTGGACCCGCTTGGTCGCAGCCATAAGCCAGTCGTACTGGTCGGCCGACATCAGCACGAACTCACGGCGGCCATGGCGCGTGATTTCGACGGGTTCGTTGCGGGCGCGGTGCTGGAATTCGCCCACTTTCTTCTGAAATTCCACGGCTGTCGTTCTAACCATAACCCGTATTATCCGGATAATTTGGAATTCTGCAAGTCAGAAGCGATAGACCAGAAATTCCATCAATAGCGTGTTGCCGATCAGCATGAGGAAGGCTGTCGGCAGCTGCGCCTTGATGACGGCGTTGCGGTCGCTGAGTTCGAGCAATGCGGCGGGAACGATGTTGAAATTGGCGGCCATTGGCGTCGTCAGTGTGCCGCAGAAGCCGGATAGCATGCCGATGGCACCCATGATCACCACATCGCCGCCGAACTTGTGCACGATCAGCGGCAGACCGATCGCCGCCGTCATCACCGGAAACGCGGCGAACGCGTTGCCCATGATCGCGGTGAACAGCGCCATGCCGATGCAATACGCCGCCACGGCTGCGGCGGGCGAGCCGAGCGGCAGATAGTTTGTTGCCACCTGACTGACCGCGTTGCCCATGCCGGCAAGCGCGAACACTGCGCCGAGCGACGCCAGCATCTGCGGCAGGATCGCGGCCCAGCCGATGGTGTCCATCAGCCGTCGGCCTTCCTGAAACGGCACGATGAGGCGAGGCTTGAGCCACAGGATTGCGGCAGTCAGGGCAATCAGCACGCCGGCCGCGAGCGAGATCGGCGTCACCTGTTTGGCATCGAGCAGCGGCGTGCCGCCGATGGTTGCCGTCTTCAGGAAAACCGAGCCGATCAGTGCGACGACAGGCACGATAAGGGCCGGAATAAACAACCAGTTGCCGCGCGCAGCTGCATTGGCCTGTTGCTCCTCACGGCTTGCGGTGCCGATTTTGCTCTGACCGAGACCGATGGCGCCGAGCACCACGAGGGCCAGCACAAGCACGCCGTTGCCGAGGTCGCCCAGTTCCGATCCGAACAGAAAGCTGATCGCGAGGAGGCCCCAGAAGGCGGTATTCACGATCCGCTTTGGATTGTTCGCATCGCCGATGCTGAGCACCGCATAGAGCGCCAGCATCGCCCCGAAGAAGATGTAGACGTATTCGAGCGTGATCACGGCGCGCCATCCTGGCGCGGCGGTTCCTTCGCCGCGCGCAGTGTGCGGTCGATCAGCAACAACCTTACGCCATGGACGATGAAGGCGAGCACCGCCGTCGGGATTGCCCACACCGACAGCGCGAGGGGTTGCACGATGATGTGGTTGGTTTCGAGGAATCCCTTGATCAGCAGGATCGACGACATCGCGATGAAGATGTCCTCACCGAAGAATGCGCCCACATTGTCGGTCGCCGCCGCCATCGCGCGGATCCGCTCGCGAAGAGCGGCGCTAAGCCCCGGTGCCTGTTTCTCCGCCGCCGCTTCCGCCATCGGCGCGATCAGCGGCCGAACCATCGCCGCCGGTCCGCCGATCGGAATGCCGAAGGCGATCGTCATCTGCCGGATGAAGAGATAGGCGAGCAGTAATCGCCCGGCCGTCGCACGCCGCAAACGAGCGATCAGAAGCCGCGCCCGCTCCTGCAAGCCGTAGCGCTCAAGCAGCCCGATCACCGGCAGCACCAGAAACACGACGCTGATGTAGCGGTTGTCGTTGAACGCCTTGCCGAACGCCGAGAGGATTGCGACCGGATCGAGCCCACCGGCGTCGCCTGTCACAGCCGCGGCCACGGCAATCACGATCAGCGGGTTAACTCGCGCCGCAAACCCGACAACGACGACGGCAATGCCCAGCAGCGTCCACATATCAAGGCGAGATCAACGAGACTGTCGGGAAGTATGTCCGGATGCGCCCAGTGTCTCGCGTGAGAAGCGATGCATTCGCGACAGCGGCATGGGCCCCGACAAAGAAGTCGGGCAGAACACCGGTCTTTGTTCCACTCGATTGGCGATATTTCAGAAAGGCTTTTCCCGCAAGAAAGAGCGCAGGTCGCGGAATAGCCATATGCCGGACAGGCATGGCAGAAATGGTTTGGTCTAAGTCCTCAATGGTTAGGAAGCGGCTCGACAACTCAGCATATACAACATCGTTGATGACAAGCTCATCGGTCGCCACGGCTCGGTCCAGAGCCTTCTGCGACCGGTCTGCCCATTGGGGATCGACCTTAAGGACATCAAGCAGCACGTTGGTGTCGACAAGGATCATCCTCAATCGCCACGTAGCAATGCCATGATCTCATCTGTCGACAAGGGATCGTTTTTTAGTTTGCCCCGTACGCCTGCAAAACGGCTCTTGGCGGGTTTTCCAACAGGAATAATGGTGGCATGGCCACTCTGATCGACGCCAAATGTCACTTTGTTACCAGGTTTGAGGCCAAGCGAATCCCGCAGCCGCTTAGGGATCGTGACTTGTCCCTTGCTGGTGATCGTCGTGGCGGTCATCGGTAATACCTAGAATTTACCCGGTAATACTACGATGCCGCCACGCGATCGGCAATGCGATCTTACTCGCCGTCACCAGGCGGCGGTGGCGGGGGGCCGTCGCCGTCGTGGTCGCGCATCATGCCGGGACCGCCGTCGGGGCCATGGCCGCCCATCGGGCCGCCGTGATCGCCCATGCGGCCGCCGGGGCCGTGACCGAACCAGCCGTGGTGGATCGGACCGCCATGCATGCGCATGCCGGCCATCGCGAATTCCTTCTTCTGGGTGTCGTTCAGCGCGTTGTAGAGCGTGGTCAGCGCCGGACGCTCAGTCTGCAGCGACGCGAGACGCGCCTTCAGCATCTGCTCTTCACGCGCCATGTGGTCGAGAGGCGACGGCGGATGATCGCGGTCGGGCATCACCATCGTGCTGCACTTGGCGGAATGCTCTTTCGCTTCCAACAGTTTCACGCCCTTCCAGGCGTTGAACGCGCCGGTCTGCGCCGGTGACAGAGACAGCTTGGTCTCCAGGAACGCGAGCTGTCCGACTTCATGCGCGTACATGTCGGAACACATCTGGGCGCGATGGCGCTGCAGGTCGTCCTTGCCGGGCATGTCCGGACGTGGTGCGGTCGCTGCGACCGCGATGCCGCCTGCCAACAGTGTGGTGGCGAGCAGCGGGATAATGAACTTCTTCATGGCTTTCCTCAGATCGTGAATACCGCTCCGAGGATGAATTTAGGTGCGCGACCTTCCCCCCGGAACGGGCGCGGGCGTAACAAAGCGCAAGAATGGGTCGCGATGCCACGCGGCGCGCGTCCAGCACGACAATTTGCGACAAAAAACTTGCGCGGCCTCAGCCGGCGCGCAGATCGCGGATGGTTTTGCGGCCGTCGGCGCTCGGCTGATAGACGTTTGTCATCTCGCCCAGCGCGCGATTGTACTTCTCGATCGTAAAGCCTTCGGGAACCTCGAACGCATTCACGCCGACGCGGTGCAGCAAAGGCAGCTGATCGTAGATCGTGTGCCCGACGCTGCGCACTTCGCCCTTGTAGTGCATACGGGTGCGCAGAATGCGGGCCCAGGAGAAACCGCGTCCGTCGGAGAAGGACGGAAATTCCAGCTCCACCACCGTGAAGTGGTGCACGTCGTCGCCCAGCGCTTCAGGATTGTCGGCCGGCTTCAGCCGGATGCCGAGTGGCGCGTTGCGGGCGAGCAGCGTGTCGCGCTCTTTCGCGAAGCGGGCATACGACACGATGGTCGGTGCGTCGGTCAGCGGGGCGTCATCGGCGGCGCGGACGAACGGATCCTCCGCGAACGCGCCATCCTTAATGAGCGGCATGCAGCTGCTCCTGATAGGCGACGTTCTTGAAGCCTTCCATGCCGACGCGGCGATAGGTGTCGAGGAAACGCTCACCCTCCTGCCGCACTTTCAGATAATGGCCAACCACCCGCTCCACGGCGCCACCGATTTCGTGCATCGCGAAGCCCGGGCCCATGATGTCGCCGATGCTGGCATCTTCGGCACCCGAGCCGCCGAGTTGCAGCTGGTAGTATTCGACGCCCTTCTTGTCGACGCCCAGAATACCGATATGGCCGGCGTGATGGTGGCCGCAGGCATTGATGCAGCCGGAGATCTTGATCTTCAACTCGCCAATATCGTGCTGGCGCTGCAGGTTCTCGAACCGCCTGGCGATGTCCTGCGCCACCGGGATCGAACGCGCGTTCGCAAGGTCGCAATAGTCAAGGCCGGGGCACGCGATGATGTCGGTGATCAGGCCGGCATTCGGCGTCGCCAGACCCAGCGCCTGAAGCCTGGCGAACACCGCCGGCAGATCACGCTTCTTCACATGCGGCAGGATCAGGTTCTGCTCATGGCTGACGCGAATTTCCTCGAAGCCCATCGCGTCCATCATGTCGGCTAAAGCTTCCATCTGGTCCGCCGTCGCGTCGCCCGGAACGCCGCCGATCGGCTTCAGCGAGACGGTGGCGATCGCGTAGCCCGGCTGTTTGTGCTTGTGGACATTGGCCTGCACCCAGTCGGCGAATTCGCGGTCGCGCTGCTGTGCGGTCTCGAACTGCGAGGAGACGTCCGGCAGCTTCTCGAACGCCGGCGGCGCGAAGTAGGCGTAGATGCGATCCAACTCGGCCTGTGGAACCTGCAGGGTGCCGCTCTTTTTGATTTCTTCGAATTCTCGCAGCGCGGCAGCGCGCATGTCGTCGATGCCGAGTGCGTTCACCAGGATCTTGATACGCGCCTTGTATTTGTTGTCGCGGCGGCCCTGCTGGTTGTAGACGCGCATCACCGCTTCGAGGAACGCGAGCAGGTCTTCCTTCGGCACGAAGTCGCCGATCACCAGGCCGACATAGGGCGTGCGACCCATACCGCCGCCGACATAAACGCGGCAGCCGACTTCGCCGGCCTCGTTCTTCACC
>DATAHD010000071.1:0-18146 GCA_036263395.1 Rhizomicrobium sp.
TCGCGCCGAGAGCCCATCGCGCCTTTCTCCGTCAGAGATCGGCAGCACCAGCTTCTTTGTCGCCGAAAAACCGCTCGATGCGCCGGAGCCGGAAACCTTCGCACGGCCTGCCGTCAAAGCAGAAGCCGCGCCTCCGCCACCAGGCGGTGAGGTGTTCAAAACCGCCTTCTTCGGCACACTCGATGACGGCGACGATCCGCAAGATAAGAAAGATCTTTTGCGCTCCGCGTTGAGCGAAGCCGCCTTTGCCGCGGTTCAGGACGGCAAGGTCGTGTTCGCGAACACGATGGCGAACTCCGCGAACTGCAAGCCCCGATGCGCCCAGATGATTGAAAAGAGTGTCGGTCAGATAGAAAGCGCTGGCATCATCAAAGCCCTGGATCTGGAAGGCTTCGGAATTCCAGAAGAGACACGGTTCACCCAAGAGCCCGTCGGTGCTTTCCTGCGCGAAAACTATCAGGAAATGGTTTTCGGCGATCAGGCCAAACGGCGCATCGATCGCGCCAAACGCAACGAGTACATTTGTACGGTATTTCGTTTCCGGGACTATCAGGAGGACCTCCAGAAGATCTCGGAAAAAGTGCCGAAGCGCGACGCATCGAACTTCCCGCCTCTCCGCCACGACTGCCCATATCACGGGCAGTTCAATTTCGGCTGTTTCGATCAGGGCAAGCTCATCGCCTACATCCAGGTGGCGGTCAGAGGTGAGATCGCCTTCCTGCTGCGCGTTGCGGCAGATGGCGAAGTCCGTCCGTTCCTGACTGTCGAAACCGTGCGCCACGTATTTGAGACCTATCCCGCAGTGCAAGTCGTGTTTCAGCGGGCACGCTCACCCGATGCTCTGGTCGGCATGGGCGCAACCGTGTCGGAACTCGCGATCGTCGCGCCCCACACGAGCGTGGACACGAGCGCCGAAGACGACGATGAATAGGCGATAGACGCCGAAGCCCCGGAAAGGCTGCAGAGTTCGCCCATGAAAATCGTGACCGTCGTTGGCGCAAGGCCGCAATTCATCAAGCTTACCGCCGTGTCGCGGCAGCTTCGCGCGACACCCGGCGTCGAGGATATCGTCATCCATACCGGCCAGCATTTCGACGATGCGATGTCCCGCATCTTCTTCGACGAGATGCAGATTCCGTTGCCGGACCACTCTCTCGATGTGGGTTCAGGGCCACATGGTCAACAGACCGGCAAAATGCTGGACGGCATCGAGAAGGTTCTGGTCTCACAGAAGCCTGACTGGCTTTTGGTTTACGGCGACACCAACTCGACCCTCGCCGGCGCACTCGCCGCCGCCAAGCTGAATATTCCCGTGGCGCATGTCGAAGCCGGTCTGCGTTCATTCAACCGGCGCATGCCGGAAGAAATCAACCGGATCGTCACCGATCACGTCGCGACGCTGAACTTCGCGCCCACCGACAGCGCGATCGTCAATCTGCGAAACGAAGGCATCGCCGAACGCACGATTCGCAAGTCGGGCGACGTCATGCTCGACGTGGCGCGCATCTTCGAACCGGGGCTGGAAAACCGGGCCATCCTCGACGATCTCGACCTGCGCAGTGAGCCGTACATTCTGGCCACTATTCATCGCGCGGAGAACACCGACGATCCGGCGCTGCTGCAGGAAATCTTCAAAGGCTTCGTCGAACTATCGGAAACGTACCGGGTCGTTCTGCCTTTGCATCCGCGCACCCGAAACGCGCTCGAGAAAAACGGTGGATTGCCGAACGCACCGCGGCTGCACTTGATCGCGCCGGTCGGCTACCTCGACATGGCAGCGCTGGAGAAACACGCGGCGTTGATCGCCACCGACTCCGGCGGTGTCCAGAAGGAAGCCTTCTTCTTCCGCCGCCCCTGCCTCACCCTGCGTGGCGAGACGGAGTGGATCGAACTCGTTGAACTCGGCTGGAACAGGCTCTGCGCCCCCACGAACGGCGGCGCGGCCATTGCGCAAGCGGCGCGCGAAACCATCGGCATGACTGGTCAGGACAGCGAGCCCTATGGCGATGGCAATTCGGCCCGCCAGATCGTGAACGCCCTGCGCGGCGCGTAAGCTACGCCTGCAGAACCTTTTTGCGCCCGGGAACATCCCGCGTCGCGTTGCGTGTATCCATGACAAGATCATGCGTGCGCACGAGGGTGTCGTAGTCCACGCCATCGTGATCGGTCAGGATCAGGACCGCGTCGTAGTCCTTGGCAAACTTTGCCGCGTCCCAGGCCACCGAATGGCGCTGCGCCAGCTTGGCGTGCTCACGCGTCTCCGGGATAACCTGGATCCACGGATCGTAATAATCGACAAGGCTGCCACGCGCTTCGAGCCGCTCGAAGATCGTCAGCGCCGGACTTTCACGCATATCGTCGACGTTCTTCTTGTAGGCGATACCGAGCAGCAAAATCCGCGCGCCGGACAGGCTCTTCTGCTTCCTCTCCGAAAGCGCTTCCGTCAGAGCTTCGATCACGCGGCCAGGTTCGGCGGTGTTGATCTCACCCGCCAACTCCACAAAACGTGTCGGGACACCGTGCTGGCGCGCCTTCCATGACAGGTAAAACGGATCGATCGGGATGCAATGTCCGCCCATGCCGGGGCCGGGATAGAACGGCATGTAGCCGAACGGCTTCGTCTTCGCCGCGTCGACGACTTCCCAGATATCGACACCTAGCGTCGCGTAGATGTGCTTCAACTCGTTCGCGAGTGCTATGTTCACGCTGCGAAAGATGTTCTCGGTCAGCTTGACTGCCTCGGCGGTGGCTGCGCTCGACACCGGAACAACCTTCTTCACGAAGATTGCGTAGAAGGTTTCTGCCGCTTCCCGGCTCAGCGGGTCGTCGGCGCCGACAACCTTCGGGATCGTGGCGGTGTGGTAGTCCGAGCTTCCGGGATTTTCGCGCTCCGGTGAAAACGCAAGAAAGAAATCTTTCTCCTGCAGCAGTCCGGTCTCTTCCAGGATCGGTTTGACCACTTCCGCCGTCGTACCGGGATAGGTGGTCGACTCGAGGCAGATCATCTGACCGGGACGCAGCACCTTTGCGATCGAACGCACGGTACCCTCGACGAAGGAGAGATCCGGATCGCGCGACTTGTTCAGCGGCGTCGGCACGCAGATCACCACTACGTCGGGAATGGAGAGTTCCTCCATCTTGCCCGTGGCGCGAAACCGCCCCGTGCCGCGCATCGCGGCGATATCCGCATCCGGCGTCGTCTTCATCGTCGACAGACCGTCATTCAAGCGAACAATTTTCGCGGGATCGATATCGAAACCGATGACGTCCAGCCCGGCCCGGTTGGCGGCAAGCGCCAGCGGCAGGCCGACATAGCCCATGCCGACAATCCCGACTTTCGCCTTCCCGCTCTTCAGGAGGGTCATCAGGCTTTGATGCGGGCTGGTCTTGTTCATCATGCTTCCGAGGATAACGCTGGTACACTTTCGGCGAGCGGGCCGCCTTCGGCAACCCGCCAGCCCGTCTCGCGACGACCCGCCACGCGAAGGCTGCGCAATGCCTAGAGAGGCATCAATTTGCCTTCGACTTCACGGTATTTCTCACCCGTGCGCGGACACACGAGGTCAGGCCCCATGACATCGCCCGACCGGCTGACCCAGCCTGCGAAGCGCGCGGGCACTCCAACAAAGAGCGCGTAGTCCGGCACATCTTCGGTCACCACCGCACCCGCACCGATCATCGCATAGGCGCCGATCGTGTTCCCGCACACCACGGTGGCGTTGGCACCGATGCTGGCGCCCTTCTTTACCAGGGTCGGCAGAAACTCGCTCTTCCGCTCCACAAACGCGCGCGGCGTCAGGACGTTGGTAAACACCATGCTCGGCCCGCAGAACACATCGTCCTCGAGCGTCACGCCCTTGTAGACGGAGACGTTGTTCTGGATCTTGCAGCCATTGCCGATTGTCACGTCGGGACCGACCATCACGTTCTGCGAAAGCACGCAGCCTTCACCGATCACCGAACCGCCCAGCACATGGGCGAAGTGCCAGATCTTGGTGCCCTTCCCGATCGAAACCTTGTCGTCCACGATCGCGGTGGGATGCGCCGAGTAATTTTGCGTCACGTTTGATGTCCAAGCAGAAGACCACCGACCGGTCCGGCGGAAACCGCACGCCCCTGTTCGATGGTTTGATAGAGCGAGATGAGACGGGTCTCATAAGCCGTCTCCCAATTGTCCGCTTCGATGAAGCGGCGGCAGCCCTCGCGGGCCAAAGCAATGTCATCCGGCGTGAGACGCGCGACGGCATCGGCAATCGCCTTTGCCGAGAATTCCTCCGGCAACAGCCAGCCACACGCATATTCCCGCACCACTTCACGCAGCTCCGGATAGGGCTGCACGATGATCGGCACGCCGGCGATAGGAAACTCCCACAGCTTGTTCGGCGAGCAGATCCAGTGGTTCATCACCACGTTCTCGTACGGAATGATTCCGGCCGATGCCCCGGCGCTCCACAGATGCAGTTCGCTCTGCGGCACACCGGGATGGAAGAACAGCCGCGCGCCAAGCTTCTCGTCGCGCGCAATAGTCTTGAGTTCTTCTTCGAGCGATCCCCAGCCCATCATCACCAGCACCCAGCCTTCCGGCAGCAGTGGCGCCGAACGGATCAGTGTGGGCAGGCCGCGATGGGCCGTGAAGCCACCTTGATAAAGAAGAATCTTGGTCTCGGCCGGGAGCCCCAGCGTCTCGTGCAGGCGCCCGTCATAGGAAAACGCCGGCACGCGGTTGGTGGCGTTGCGCACGATTACCGGCGTCGGCAGATAAGGATAGGCCTGCTTGTAGTAGGCTGCCGCACTCTTGTTGATCGTCACGAACGCATCCACCTGCGGCAGATAACACTGATGGATGCGGCCGTAGTAATCCGTGATGCCGAAGCGCGTCGACGCCGCCGCTTCGTAGATCTCATGCGCGTCATAAACGAGCGGAATACCCAAAGCTTGTTTGACACGGACGCCGGCCGGCAACGCGATGCAGTCATGGCAATGGATGACATCCGGCTTCAGCGCGATCGCATAGTCGGCAACGAACTCGCCGCGAAAACGATAGAGCACGAACCGCCCAAACCGCCCGCCGACCCAGTTGAAGGTCTCCAAGGCGCTCTCGAGCACATACTCCGGTATCCAGCGCGGAATGCGCGACCGGATCAGCGGAAACGGCTCACCATCGACTCCCGGATTGGTGCCGGGGCGTTTCCAGATCTTGGTCTTGGTCTGCGGCTTCCGCTTGAACCACCCAATGACCTTATCGACCAGCTTTGCTCGCGCGACGAAGCCGCGGAGCAGCCGCACCAGAACCGCGATGCCCAGCAGCGCCAGCAAGCCGATGATCACGCCCGAGATGCCGTTCTGCGTGCTGGTCCGCTTGTAGACGTCGAACAAGGGAACCCAACCCGGCGGCATCAGCAGGAAGATCAGCACCAGGATCGTCAGGTGCGGCAGCAGCCGCAGCGCCGAGGTCCGGTTCATACGCGCGCGCGATGCCGTTACCCACGGCACCCGGTGCACGACGATACCGTCCGGTGTGGTGAGCATCGGCTGGGCGGCTTCTTTTTCGGGAATTCCGACGACATGCACCTCATGCCCCTGCGCGCGCAGTGTCCGCGCTTCACGCATGACCCGGCCATCACGCAAGGCCGAGTTGAAGACAAGCATGCAGACTTTCATCAAATGCGGTTCCCGCCGCCCAATACTAGCACCCAGCGCTTCGTGCCGGTTTGTAGGGCCGTTAGTCAACAGCCAGCGGCCGCTCCTTGTGA
Source organism: Rhizomicrobium sp. (assembly GCA_036263395.1). GTDB lineage: Bacteria > Pseudomonadota > Alphaproteobacteria > Micropepsales > Micropepsaceae > Rhizomicrobium. The sequence continues at coordinate 5,754 of DATAHD010000071.1, forward strand.
CCGCTCTTCAGGGAACGGGAGGCGGCATCGAGAACCGCAAGGACGCGCAGCGCTTCCACACCGTCTGTGCGCGGCGTCGCGCCGTTAACGATGCAGGACAAGAAGTGCGCGCATTCGCTCTTGAGGGGCTCGCCCGCCGAAAGCTGCACAAATTCCGGCCCGGACTTGCTGACAGTGGGAACTCCGTCCCGATAACCCGCCTCATGCCGGTAGATCGCGAGCTTTTGGGCCAGGCCCTGCGTGTCGTCGAACACCGCCTGCCCCGCCTCGCCGATCACCGTCAGCTTGTGTTCCTTGTACGGATGGAGCCAGGAGGCCGAAATCCGCGCCGTCGTGCCGCCGGGAAAGGTCAAGCTGACGTCAACAACATCAGCCACATCGGCCTTCAACGCGGCCGTCCCGGTGGCCATCACCTCGACAGGCATCTCGCCAATGAGAGCCAGCGCCATCGAGATATCGTGCGGCGAAAACGACCACAGCACGTCCTCCTCCGCGCGCACTTTTCCCAGGCTCAGCCGGTTCGACACCAGATGCCGGATCCGCCCAAGCCCGCCTTCGTCGGCCAGCGCTGTGAGGGCTTCCACCGCCGGGTGATACCGAAGCAGATGCCCCACCATGAGCGTGAGCCCCTTCTGGTGGGCTAGATGCACAACATCGCTCGCATCCTGCACGGTGAGCGCCAATGGCTTCTCGACGAACACATGTTTGCCCGCCTCGAGCGCGGCGCGTGCATGCTCGGCATGGAGCGGCGCCGGCGAAGCGAAAGCCATCGCCTGGACCGATGGATCGGCCAGCAGGTCAACCACCGTGCGCGACGGCACGCCGTGCTGCTTGCTCAACGCCGAAGCTGCCGCCTCACTCGCATCTGACACAGCAACGAGCGCGCCGAGCTCGGCAAAATTGCGAACGATATTCTTGCCCCAGTACCCGCAGCCGACGACGGCAACGCTGGGCAGCGGGCCGCCAGTTTCAGCCACGAATTCCCCCGGAAGAGCCGGTCAACACGGACGCCATCAGACTTTTCTGTGGTCCACGATGTTGGCGAAGATCAACGAGATGATCAGATACAGCAGCGCCGCCACAACGATCGTTGCACCGGTGTTCGTCCATGCTGCCGGGCTCGTCACGACAGGAGGCTGTGTGGGGTTCGAAATCCGCACAAGAAATACCTGCTGATCGCTTGCAACACCCGACGCAACGGCGAGTGCAGACTGCGCGGTCGAAAGCCGCTGCTCTGCATAAGAGCGGTCCACCGGCCCGGCTTTCTGGACGGCGACCATTGCCGCGTTAAATTCGTCACGAGCATATTTCAGCGACGCCTGCTGAATCTCGAGACTGAGTTGGTTCATAAATCTCTCGGCCTCGTTGATGATCATATCGTTCATCGCCTTGGCACGCGCGGAATTGGCATCGTACACATCGACGGTAATCATCTCCACATCGTCACGCTCCGTGAGGTCGATGAGGCTCTGATAACGCGCCAGAACATCGAGCTCGTTGCTATCGGGCTTGATGCGGGTAAAGGGGTTGCGGTCCTCCGTGGAGTAGATCTTGCGCAAATCGAACTTGGCGTTGAGCTTCCGCATCATCTCGGGAGACTCGATGTAGGCAGTCAGCGTCGCAAGTTCGCTCGACGAGGCGCCTGTCGCCATCACACTGTTCAGGATCGAGCCGACGCCGCTGGATACATTTGCCTTGTGACGCAGACTGATAGTCGCCTCGGACACATAGAAAGGCTGCGCGATGACAAAAAAGTACAGGAAGGCGCCTGCCGCGACGACGGTGATATAGACCCAAAATGAAAAGCTGTGTCGCAGCCAACTCCAGGTGTCGCGAAGCAAAGACGGAATGAACCTGACGAAGGCGCGCGTTTTCTCGCGCTGCTCCTCGACGGGGTCGAAGTCGTCCTCGATCTCGGTGCTGCGCCGCGTATAAGTCGAAGAGGTCGGTTGAGACATTTGTCCACTCTACCAATCAATTGGATATTTCACCACGCCGGTTTGGATAACCGGTCAGAGGAACTCGAGGAGGTCATCGGGCTTCTCCTCTTCAGGCTGGGCTTGGGCCTCTTCTGCTTTTTCCGCCTTTGTAGCCGCTTTCAGGGCCTCGAGCACCGAGCATGCCTCATCCATATCGTTGTAATACGTCGAAACTCCACGGTTTATCACGTAGGACTGATCGCAATACTCCTTGGCAATCGCCGGAGATCCCGTCGCGATCACGATGCTGCGGGTACTCGCCAGGTATTTGATAGCGCGCGTACATTTTTCACGAAAATCGACGCCACCTACCCCAATACTCTCGTCAAAGAGGTACACATCGAAATCCGCAAACAAACCCAATGCGAAGCCCAACTGGTTGCGCTGAAGCCCCGTCAAACTCGCCACCTTGGACCGGGCCTGTGACTTCAGTTCGCTGAACTCCAGCACCTGCTCAAGATACCGCTCCTGGTTCATACCGTACAGGCGGGCGATGAAACGCGCGTTGGCAACGACCGTCAGAATGCCGTTCAGGAATGTCGATTGCGGTATGGGCCATGACGCACGGAGATCTCGGACAGCCGTGCCACTGCTGATCTCATCGGCCCCGTTCAAAAGACGCAAAGCGGTGGATTTCCCCGATGCGCTAGGCCCCAATATGGCAATGCGGTCCCCCATTTCGACACGCAGCGAGAGATCCGAAACAGCGGTTATCCACCCTTTTCCAGAACGGATGCGTTTGGAGACATGGCGAAGCTCGATCACGTCACTTCATCCTGCGAATAATGCGCTCGGCGGTCACGCCGATCGTCAAGAGCACTAGGATAACCGCCAGGACGTAGCCAATATTGCCTGTGGGCGTCTCGTACGACTTGAACCAAGCCGACCGCATGAGCTCCGTTAAGTGGAACAGCGGGTTCATCATCAGATACGGCCATGTTGAGGTTGGAAAATTTACAATGGGAGCCCACACACCGCCGGTCCAAAGAAATGTGCGGCGCACGAACATCGTGAAATGGTCGAGCGAGGGATAGGCCCGGATCAGCGGCATCGTTCCGAACCCCACCGCTATGCCAAACAACCAGGCGCAGATGAATATGAAGATGACCTCAAACGGCCGCTCTGGCGGCCATGTCCCTTCGATCCAAGTCGCTATCACGATGAAAATGACAAAGGTCGTTCCATAAGTGCACAAAAAAACCAGCGAGCGGCTCAGAACAAGATCCAGCGGTGTGACCCGTGGGAGGGTCAAGAGCGGACCGTTTCCGTCAATTGCAGTACCGATGGATTGCCACGTGCGTACCACGAGGAGATAGGGCATGACGCCCGTGACCGTGAACGTCAGCGCCGGCATGTTCGAAACGCCAACCAGGCTTTTAATGAAGATATGCAGGATCAGCATCATGGCAACCCAGATGCTTGGCTCGGCAATCGCCCAGAAATAGCCAAGCTGCATTTTGCCGTATTGGGCTTCCATCTCGCGAATAGCGATGGCGTAAATCACGTTTCCCTGGTTGCGAGCTGCTTCTAACATCGTCCCAATTTTCTCGCCGAGCGGCGCGAAATGTCCTTAAGCTATTTATTTTCCGCTGACGATGCGCAAATCGGTGGACATGCCCTCGCATTGATCATTCTGTCCACCACACTTATTCCGCAACGCCCTCTTGCCCATCGAATCCCAGGACAGGAAATCTCCCGTTTCGTCGCCGTGCGTGTCGACGACGGCCAGCAACCTTCTTCCACTCTCACCACCCACGTCCATCGTGTAGGCAAATGGCACCCGAGCAGACCGCTTAATGGCCAGAGTTGAAGGATCCAACTCGCTGCAGCTTACCGTCCTTCCCTCCCTGAAACAGGCGACCGGAGAGCTGCCTGTAAAGGTTACAGGCTTGACGCCCAAAACCAGATTTACGGGTTGCCCGGGGGTGCGCACCAAAACTACGTGCTTGTCGGTTTTTTTGACCTCAGAGATCTTCCACCCGCCGGCATCACCACGGGCGACAAACCCTGCATTTTTACCCTCCGAATCGAACCCCGAATATGCGATCAACGGGCGTCCCTGAGAATCGGCGTTCGCTTCGCAGTCCCGCAGCGACTGATTGGGGCCTGGGGCCGTGATCTTGTCTGACGCCTCCAGTGTCACAGGCGTCGCGATCGGTTTGCCGTCCAAGCGGGTCCAGTGCTCGAAGTCGGATGTCTTGGCATATGTGAGGGCAATATTGTTCTGCGTGCCCCCCTTCTCGCGCCATAGCAATCCAAAGTGAACCGGTCCGGTCCATCCGGCGGCAACACAAGGATATGCGTTTATCGTATTGCCCTGATAACGCGACGTGAAAGCAGGCACCGCCCCAAGCCGCCGCCACGACTTTCCGTTCCATTCGTTGAAATACCAGACGCCGTCACCCGAACGCCCATCACGATATGTAAACACCAATCCCGTCGATCGCGGATAGAATGCGGGATACGTAACACTGCTTTCATCCCGGCCTATCATTGTGGGCGTACTGACGTCGGCCTGTTGGTAGGGAGGCCTGATCTGAAAATACACAAGCGGATCGTTGTGCATGTTCCCCGAGACATGAACGATGCCCGCGGTATCAACTGCAATGGCGGTGAATCTGTGGGTGTCTCTGCCGCGGTACCGAGAGGGCAACCGAAGATTACGCGCCTCTCCGCCATCAACCGGCACAACTGCCAGCATCATCGACCGATCGGGAGCGTAATATGCGACGAAGTAGTTCTTGCCCGCCTTAACTGCAGAATAGCGAACGGGGGTTCGCGACCACGCCTTTCCGACACTCAGGTTGGTCGCTGCTGCTAAGGGGACAGCCAAAGCACTGCAGAGCAAAAGCAGAATTACGAGAAAGCCAGAACGACGACGCATACCAATCGCTCCTTTTACAACGCGACAGTGGACGGCCAGCGCCTATCGGCGCCGACCTCTTGCTGGCACAGCGATAACATACATGCAGCGGGCGAATATAATCATTCCTATAACTTTCGTGTAATGCCAAAGGCTTAGCTTGCTCAGAAGGCGCCGTCAGGGTTACAAGCCGTCAAGGTAGCAACCGGCCTCAAAACAGGGGCGGGCCGAGAGGCGTGTAAGAATCCGAATGAAAAAGAAAATCCCGGCCCTCCGTAGAGTGGCGGTTCTTTCTGTGTTGGGTCTGATGGCGCTCATTGGCGTCGCGTCGGCACAGGATGCGAGCATCTCCAGCATCCTTCAGAACCTTGGCCAGCCAGGCAGTTCGGCCCAGTCGGCGCAAAGTCAGGTTCCTGCGGTCCAGACCGCACCGGCCCAATCCTTGACGCCGGCTGCGGCGCCCCTTCCGACGACCCCGTCGCGGCTGGAATTGTTGTACTCGCAGCGTTCGGGTCAGCCGCTGAAGCAATACGGCTACGACATCTTCGGTTCGGGCCAGACAGTCACAGCCACGCAGGTCGGTGGCGTTCAGGACAACTACGTTCTCGGCCCAGGCGATCAGGTTTCGATCGTCAATCGCGGCCATGACAATTCCGCTTACGTCGTTACGGTTGACCGCGACGGCCGTCTGATTATCCCAAACGTCGACCCCATTATGGCAGCCGGACGCCCCTTTGGTATCGTCCGGGAAGAAATCGAGACCCGGATCGCGCACGCCGCGCTCGGCTCGAAAGCTTACATCTCGCTCGCGACCGCCCGCCAGATCTCGGTTGTCGTGTCCGGCGAAGTGAACGTCCCCGGCGTCCGCACGCTCAGCGGCCTGAACAGTCCGGTCGATGCCCTGCTGCTGTCCGGCGGCGTCCGCAAAACCGGCAGCTTGCGCAACATCATCATCGAACATGCCGGCACGCGCCGCCGCTTCGATCTCTACGCGTTCCTGAACGGCGGCAGCCGCACCGGCGCGATGGCGCTGGCCGAAGGCGATCGCGTGATCGTTCCTGCATTGCAGGACACGGTCGCGGTGATCGGCCTCGTCAAGCGTCCGGGCATCTACGAACTCCCGCCGGGCACGACCTCCACCGACGCACAGGCGCTGATGCGCATTGCGGGCGGCATCGAAATCGCTGGCGTCACGCGCCTCACCAAGATCGGACTGACGCCCAACGGCCGAACCGAATTGATGGTGCTGGGCACCAACGGCGTTATCCGCAGCGGTGAAATCCTCTCGGTCGATCAGCGCCAGACGGGCCTCGGTGGTCGCGTCACACTGGTCGGTGCCGTTGAATTGCCCGGCGCGCGCGCGCTTTCTGACGCTCCCAAGCTCTCGAGCTTGATCCACGACGGCAGCGATCTGTCAGGCGATGCCTACACATTGTTCGGCCTCGTCCTGCACCGCGATCCGCGCACGAAGTTCCGCACCGCCACGGCGTTCTCGCTGAAGCAGGTGTTCGACGGAACCGGCGACCAGCGATTGGCGGACAGTGACATCGTCATGGTGTTCACGACGGATCAGGTGCGGGCCTTGGCAGGTATCGCGGCCTCGTCGCAGCAAAACGACACAAACACGCTGACGTCGCAGACCACGTTGACGTCCGCCACACAGGGCGGCGTGTCGAACAACACACCGGCCGGCGCACCGCCGGTGCCCGTGGCAGCCGCCGCGTCCGGCGCAGGCCCGGTGCCGACACCGCAAATGCTCGCGGCCGCGCAAGCGGCAGGCGCGCTCCCTGCCGGAGCCGCTGCCGCCGCCAATGCTGCTGCAGCCAACGCGCCGGCTGCAGCTTCCCCGCCTGCCACGCAACCGCAGGCGCCAAGCACGAGCGGCACCAACCCGCTGCTCAGCGCCGCAATGAGTCAGGCATCTCCCGCCGCCGCCGCCATGCTGAGCCAGCAGATCGGTCCCGATGGTCAGCCGATCACCGGTGGCCTGACGACATCGACCGCGTTCGCCAGCGGCACCACCAGCACCGATCCGACCGTCATTGCAGCCCAGCTCGGCATTACCTCTGACGCGCTCCTCAACATCGTCAGCGGCTATCTCGTCTGGGTGCAAGGCGAAGTCGCACAGCCCGGGCCCTATCTGGCCGACAAGGGCACCGCCCTTCAGGCGATGCTCGATGCGGCCGGTGGTGTCGGCCCACAGGCAGACCTCTCGTCCGTCGAAGTCACATCGACCGATGTCGATCCGTTCAGCGGGGCCGCAGAAACGAGCCGCAACATCTACAACAGCGGCTCGCTGCAGACGGTGGCGCTCAAACCGCTCGATTCGATCCGCATCCGCCGCGTCTTCTCCGATCGCGACAGCGGCAGCGTCACGGTGCTGGGCCAGGTTCGCTTCCCGGGCGTGTTCAACATCAACCGCGGCGAGCGGCTGTCGCAGCTGCTGCTCCGCGCCGGCGGTATCACGAATGAAGGCTATCCCTACGGGGCCGTCTTCCTGCGGGTCAGCGCGGCGCAGCAGGAATTGCTCAGCTATCAGCGCGAAGCGAGCCAGCTTGAATCCAGCATCGGCGTCGCGGCGACAAACCCGAACGTGAACCCAACGGCCATCGGCTTCCTGCAGACGCTGGCGGCAGAGTTGCGCGCTCAGAAGCCGCTGGGACGGATCACCGCCGTGCTCGATCCGATCGTGCTCGTCGCCAAGCCCGAACTCGACATCCTGCTCGAGCCAGGCGATCAGATCTTCATCCCGAAGCGGCCCGCAACGGTTGCCGTGTCCGGCGAAGTGCTGAACGCGGGCGCTTTCCAGTACCGCCAGAACCTCGATGCCGACGACTATCTGTCGAAGGCCGGCGGTGCCAGCCAGGCCGCGGACACCAGCCTGACCTTCATCATCTATCCGGACGGCAGCGCACAGCCGCTGCGCCGCAGCTGGATGTCGTTCGCCGGTCCGCAAGCCATCCCGCCCGGTTCGACCATCGTCGTTCCGCGCGATCCGGCGCCGTTCAACACGATGGTGTTCATCACAAACATCAGCGACATCCTGAGCAAGCTTGCCGTGACAGCGGCCTCGCTCGCGGTGCTCGGACGTAACTAAGGCCTGCGGTCAGGGCACAAGTTCGCGCAGCACCGTCAGCATGCGGTCGGCAAGGCCGTCGCGCTCGTAGTCTTTCGCGAGCACGCGGCAGCCGGCCTGCATCTTCACGTAGGTCTCGCGATCCGCGGAGATCGCTTCGATCGCCTCGACGAGCGCGGCGGAATTCTCCGGCTCGAACACGCGGCCCGCACCATAGGTCTCGATCAGCTCCGCCGCAATTCCCGGCACGCCCAGCAGCACGGGCCGCTCCATCACGGCCGCATCGAAGATCTTCGACGGCAGCGCACCGGCGGCAATCGGACTGTTCTTCAGCGGCACGACGAGCACATCGCAGATCGCCAGATACGCCGCGACCTCCGCGTTGCGTACCGGCCCCACAAACTGGACGTTCTGCACACCAAGGTCCGCGGTGAGATCCTGCAACGGCACGCGGTTCGCGCCATCACCGACGAACAGAAAACCAATATCGCCGCGATCGCGCAGCTTGTCCGCCGCAAGAATCATCGTTTCCAGCCCATGCGCGGCGCCATGGGTGCCGACATAGCCGACGACAAACTTGCCGCTGAGCTTCAGCTTCGCGAGCAACGCCGGATCCTTCGGCACCGTCTTCAAACGCTGGCTGGCGCCGTTGGGGATCACCGCGATCCGCGCCAGCGCAATCCCGCGCTTGGCGATAGCCGCCTTCAGCGCCGTGCTGACCGCCACGATCCGCGTCGCGCGGCGATAGAGCGTGCCCTCAACCCAGCGCAAGAACGAGATGAACGGTCCCTGCCGCATCGCTTTCACCGCCGTGATCGAGTCAGGCCAAAGGTCCCGCACCTCGAATACCCACGGCTTGCGGCGCAGAAAAGCCAGCGCCGCCCCCGACACGCCGGTCAGCAGCTGCGGCGACGTCGCGACAATGACGTCGCACTTCACAAACAGCCCCGCGAGGAAAGACGTCACCGCAAAACTGACGAAATCGATCGACCGTCTAACAGTGCCAACATTGGGTGCCAGATAGGTCCAGACCCGGATCACCTCGATCCCGGACATGACCTCGCGCTGATAGAGTTTGTTACGATACCCCTGCTGCACCTTGCCGGTCGGGAAGTTGGGAACCCCGGTCACCACCGTGACTTCGGCCCCCTGCTCGACCCAGCGACGACAATGGTCAAACTCCCGCAGAGCGGGTGCGTTGTGCTCCGGCACGAAATTGTCGGTTAGGACCAGAATGCGCATCAAAACGGGATTTCGTTAGCCAATTCGAATGCGCCGTTGGGATATTGGTGAACGAAAGGCCCACCGAACGGCCGAAACCGTAGTTTTGCAGGTCCTAATGGTCAAACCGTCATCAAAGCGCGCCAGCATGGAAAGTACAGTGTTACCGATCACAAGCTAACCGCCCCAAAATTGACAATGATGATTGGGAAGGCAACTATGTTGCCAAGTTGGCTCACTCGAAGTTTTTCGAGCTTCGAGGGTACAACGAACGACCGGCACAGAACCGGTCGAGCGTTATGAGTTCAGGGGCACCTCGAGCAGGGTATTGTGGGGGAATGGAGCCTATGAACGCGTACGAAAGCGGGAAATTTCACCGAACAGACCCGGTGTATCTTTATGCCCCCGCTGCAAACAACAACCACAAGCTCTCGGACGACAGTCCGATGATCGTGGGTGGCTCACGTCTTTTCTGGTTCGGCAAACGTATCGTTGATCTCGCACTTAGCGTCATCGGCCTGCCGGTCCTGCTCATCGCCGGCGCCATCATCTGGGCACTGAACCCGTGGTTTAATCCCGGCCCTCTTCTCTACACACAGGTCAGAATAGGCTTGAATGGCCAGCTTTTCTGGATCTGGAAGTTCCGTTCGGTCGTCTCCAACCAGGACTCCGATGCCGACAACGGATCGCTCACATCCGATCTTCTGATCACGCGTTTCGGCGCCACGCTGCGCCGCTATCGCATCGACGAACTGCCGCAGCTCATCAACGTGCTGCGCGGTGAAATGAGTTTGATCGGCCCGCGTCCGGAGACGATCGAGAACATCGAACGCTTCACACGCCTGCTTCCCGGTTTCAGCCAGCGGCATCTCGTGCGCCCGGGCCTCTCCGGCCTCTCGCAGGTCACGATTGGCTACACGTCCTGCCAGCTGACCTACGCGCAAAAACTCCAATACGACCGCGAGTACATCCACTACGCCGGCTGGCGGATGGAAGCGCACGTCTTCTTCAAAACGATCTGGGTCATCTGCACCGGCTTCGGCGCACGCTGAAAAAAGCCCCAAAAGGGGGTGACTATTTTTGGTCGGATTTTAGCGAAGTTTATAGGTTGGTGAGCCCGGATGGGTTCGAACCATCGACCCTCTGATTAAAAGTCAGATGCTCTACCACTGAGCTACGGGCCCACAAGGCGGGGGACCATAGGGATGCGAAGCCCCCCGGTCAAACCGTTTCCGCAGCCGATTTATCCCTTGGATAAGCTTGGAAAATCCGCGCCGCGAAGGCCTCCGCGGTGCCCCCGGCAATGGCGTCCCGCAGCCCCTGCATCAGGTCCTGGTAGAAGGTCAGGTTGTGCCAGGTCAGCAGCATGGCCGCGATGATCTCGTTCGCCTTCACGACGTGGTGCAGATAGGCCCGGCTGTAGTCCCGGCAGGCTGGACAGCGGCAGGCCGGATCCAGCGGCGCCGGGTCTTCGGAATGCCGGGCATTGCGCATGTTGACGGTGCCGTTCCAGGTGAACGCCTGCGCATTGCGGCCTGAGCGGGTCGGGATCACGCAGTCAAACATGTCGATGCCCCGTAGAACCGCTCCTACGATGTCATCCGGCTTGCCGACGCCCATCAGATAACGCGGCCGGTCTGCCGGCATGTGCGGCACAACAGCATCGAGCGTCTCGAACATCACGTTCTGCGGCTCACCCACCGCCAGACCACCAACCGCATAACCTTCGAAACCGATCTCCTTCAACTCGCCGATCGAACGCTGGCGCAGATGCGTGAACACGCCGCCCTGCACGATACCGAAACAGGCGTGCCCCGGCTGTTCGCCGAACGCGATTTTCGAGCGCTTGGCCCAGCGCATCGAGAGCGCCAGAGATTTCTCGATCTCCTTCTCGCTCGCACCGAACGCCGGGCATTCGTCGAGCACCATCTGAATGTCGGAGCCCAGCAACCGCTGAATCTCCATCGCCCGTTCCGGCGACAGGAAGTGCTTCGAACCATCGACATGCGAGCTGAACGTCACGCCGTCCTCGGTGATTTTGCGCAGCTTGGACAGCGACATGACCTGAAAGCCGCCGGAGTCCGTCAGGATCGGACGCGGCCAGTTCATGAAACTGTGCAGCCCGCCCAACTTCGCAATGCGCTCCGCCGTCGGCCGCAGCATCAGATGATAGGTGTTACCGAGCAGGATATCGGCGCCGGTCTCGCGCACGCTGGACGGCAGCATCGCCTTCACCGTCCCGGCGGTCCCCACCGGCATGAACGCCGGCGTGCGGATCTCACCGCGCGGCGTGGAGATAACGCCGGTGCGCGCCGTCCCGGCAGTCGCTTTCAGTTCGAACTGGAATTGGCTCATCGCGGGCGCAATAGCAGACAGGCGTCGCCGTAGGAATAGAACCGATAGCGCTCGCGGATCGCCTCGGCATAGGCGCGCTGCATCGTCTCGAGGCCTGAGAACGCGCTGACCAGCATGAACAGGGTCGAGCGCGGCAGGTGGAAATTGGTCAGCAGCACGTCCACCGCACGGAAGCGATAACCCGGCGTGATGAAAATGTCGGTCTCGCCGCTGAACGGATGCACAACGCCATCCGGTGTCGTCGCGCTCTCCAGCGTTCGCAGAGAGGTCGTACCGACGGCGGCAACACGCCCGCCTTCGTCGTGCGCACGGTTGAGGTGCTTGGCGGTGTGCGCTGACAAAGTCGCAAACTCGGGATGCATGCGATGGGCTTCCGTGTCTTCCGCCGTCACCGGCAGGAAGGTCCCCGCCCCCACGTGCAGCGTGACGTATTCCTGCGCCACGCCCTGCCCAGACAGATGCGCAAACAGTTCGGGTGTGAAGTGCAGCCCTGCTGTCGGCGCAGCCACTGATCCTTCATGCGCGGCGTAGACGGTCTGATAGTCGGATGTGTCCTGCGCATCCGCGGCCCGCTTCGACGCGATGTATGGCGGCAACGGCATCTCGCCTTGCGCGGCGATCACCATGTCAAGTTCGTGATCGCTCAACGCAAACCGAACTTCGACTTCTCCGCCCTCGCCACGCGCCGCGACAGTAGCCTCGATGCTCTGGCCGAGCAGCACGCGATCGCCAGCCTCAAGCTTTCGGGCCGGTCGCGCGAACGCGAGGAACGTGTCCGGCGCCAGCCGCCGATGCAGCATGATCTCGACCTTCGGCTCGGTGTTGTTACGCCCAACACGAACCCCGCGCAGCCGCGCCGGGAACACTTTGGTGTCGTTCAGCACCATCGCATCGCCGCT
>DATAHD010000072.1:0-3293 GCA_036263395.1 Rhizomicrobium sp.
CACTGGCGTTCCTGCATCTCCAATTCTGGTGGAACTGGGCGGCGGGTCCGTACGCCGGGCTGGTGCCCGATGTCGTGCCGAAACAGGAAGCCAACCGCGCGAGCGCGTGGCTCAACGTGATGACCGTGCTCGGCACCATCACTGGCAACGTGGTGCTCGTTGCGTTCTATTCTCCGCGTCACTTGTACCCCACGGTTGCCACGTTCATTGCGATCATGTTGCTCTGCCTTTGGCTGACGATTTGCGGCTCGCGCGAGCCGACGCCTGCCGGACCCCGCGAACGGTTCGAGCTCTTCGCGTTCATCCGCTCGTTCTATCTCGATCCACGCCTCCACCGAAACTTCTACTGGGTGTTGGTAACCCGCCTGTTCGGTAACATGGGAATCTGGTCGATCTTCACCTTCATGTTGTACTACCTGCAGGACGTAATCGGCATTCGTCATCCGACCAGTCTCCTGAATGGGCTGCTTGGTGTCGGCGTAGTGCTAGCGATCCCGGCCAGCCTGGCGGGCGCACGGCTCGCCGACCACCACGGCGTCGTTCCGGTCGTTCGCCTGACAAGCTGGATCATGGCCGGGGCTGCAATCGGCTTTGTCCTGCTGGCGTTGCATCCGAACCTGTTGCTGGTGATCACGGTCGGGCTGGTTTTCTGCGCCGCTTACGGCACCTATCAAGCCGTCGACTGGGCACTCGCGCTGCAAGTGTTGCCAGACAATGCGTCCAGCGGCAAGGACATGGGCATCTGGCAAGTGTCGATGGTGCTACCGCAGATCCTCGGCCCTGTCGCGACCGGGTGGATGCTGTCATGGGTCAAGGCGTTTGCCGGTGCCGGACCCGCCTACGTCGCCGCGTTCGTCGTCGCCGCGGTGTGGTTCGTGCTGGCGGCGTGGCTCGTCTCGCGCATTCGGATTGCTTCGCGGCAACACGTATCCACCGGACTCGCCGGGCGATCATGATATGGCGCCCACCTGGCCCATTGCGTTCTCATCCCGGCATCATGACCAGTAGTCAATGGCATGGCCCTCGAAGTCGACGTTCACGCAGAATTGTGTAACAAGAAGCGGCGTGGGTGATTGTTCGGCCGGAGCGGTTATCCGCATCCGATCGACTCCGCGCTCAACGGATGGCCGGTTGCGAGCGAAACCTAAGACCGGAGTCGACCCTTTGCGGCCGGTGATCGCATCAGGGCCCTGGCGTCGCGTTCAGCAGAAGAGCGGTCATTCGCCCGCCGGCCTCGCCGGCGAGTCATAGTCCGCAGCGGTCCCTCGGGCGACCCAAACGTCAAAGTTGCGGATCGAGCAGCGCGACCGCGCGATCCAGCAGCTTTTCGAGGCGCGGACGGCGGCGCCAGTCGTCAAGCGTAATCCGTTTCGCGTAGCCGACGTCGCCGTCGAAAATCGCCGTCTGCTGGCGCGCGAAATCGCGGTCGTAGATGTTGAGATTGGCCTCGTCGTTGAGCTTGAACGACCGGGTGTCGAAGTTTGTCGAGCCGACTGACACCAGATACTCGTCGACGACAAGCAGCTTGCAGTGGAACATCGTCGGCTGATACTCGTACATCTCAACGCCCGCCGCGAGCAGGTCTCCCCAGCACGCGCGCGACGCCTCGCGCACCGTGTGGGTGTCAATGCGCTTGCCGGGCGTGATGATGCGCACCTTCACGCCGCGCTTCGCCGCCTCGACGATCGCGTTGATCGTCAGCTTGTCCGGCACGAAGTACGCGCTCGACAAATGGATGGAGTGCGTCGCGGCGGTGATCGACATGAGGTACATCAGCTGCATGTCGTCGCTGCCGCCGGAGGGCGAGCTACTGAACATGTGCGCGAGGCCGTCGCCAGCGGCGTCGATCTCCGGAAAGTACTGCGGACCGTGCAGCACATTTCCCGTCGCCTTAACCCAGTTGTCCATGAAGACTGCCTGCATCTGTCCGACCGCCGGGCCTTCGACGCGAAAGTGCAAATCGCGCCAGTGCTTCTCGTCCTGCGCGTGCCCGGTCCATTCGTCGGCGATACCAACGCCGCCTGTGAAGCCGATGCGTCCGTCAATCACGAGCAGCTTGCGGTGCGTGCGGTTATTCATGCGGCCGAGACCCGTCCAGTGCGGCTTGTGATACTGGATGACTTCCGCACCCACCTCGCGCAGCATCCGCAGATAGCGCTTGTCCATCTTCGACGAGCCGATCCAGTCGAGCAGCACATGCACCGCGATACCCGCACGCGCCTTGTCGGACAGCGCACGCGCGATTTCCTCGCCGATCGCGCCGGACCAGTAAATGAAGGTTTCGAAGTTGATCGTGTGCCGCGCCGAGCGGATGCCCTCCAGCAGAGACGGAAAGATCTCGTCGCCGTTCACGAGCACCTCGAAGCGGTTGCCCCCGACGACGGGCCGTCCGAGCAGCAGCCCCATCGAGCGGGTGAACTGAGGATCGTTGCTCGGGTAAAGCCTTTCGATCTTGTGCTCGATCTTCTTCTCGCCGCTCGTCAGGTTCGCGATGACGAGCACGATGGCGAGCGTTACGGCGACCGTCAGGATGATCAGGGCAATCGTCGGCATGCGCAGCCTCCCGTAGCGGACGTCCGTCCGGAACCATAAGTGTACGGGCGTTTTGAGCAGCGCATGGGTCGGCAAGCCCACCATGTTGCGTCGCCTTTGCTCGCACCGTTCATCGGATCTGGCCGATAGTGGTGAATATGTCGGCGCTCAACGCCGGGTAAATTTGGCCGGGCAGCGACCGGTTGCAAAACGAAAGCCCCAATTATCTAGCGGGACGCAACCTTCGCGAGAACCAGCGTGACAGCCCACAGCACGAACGCGGCCATGCTGAACGCAAAGCCCAGTGCGCAGACGCCGGCCCAACCCGTGCGCGCAAATACGTAGGTAGAAGTTGCCGCGCCCAGACCGCTTCCCGCTGAATAAAAGAGCATGTAGCAACCGACCAGGCGACTTTGTGCTTCAGGCCGAAGCCGGAAGATCATGCTCTGGTTGATGACGTGGACCGCCTGGCCACCCATGTCGAGCAGCACAATGCCCGCGATCAACGCGACCATGGTGTGTTGCATGAAGCCGATAGGTATCCACGACGCGAGCAGGCACACGAGTGCCGCGCCGGTAGTCCATTGTCCAAGGCCGCGATCGGCAAGGCGCCCGGCTCTGGCTGCCGCCAACGCCCCGATTGCGCCAACCAGCCCGAAGGCGCCGATCTGCGTATGCGACATCGCAAACGGTGGGGCGCTCAGCGGTAATACAAGAGCGCTCCAGAAGGTGCTGAATGCCGCGAACATGAGGAGGCCGAT
>DATAHD010000073.1:0-5834 GCA_036263395.1 Rhizomicrobium sp.
GTCGGATTCAACCTCGGCACGCTGTCCTTCTCCAACGTCGAGAATCTCGACCTGCGTCTGGGCGGCATCTCCGCGACCGCTGCACAGCTCTCGGCATTTACGAGCATTTACACCACCGACGGCACAGCCGATGTGAGCATCGGGCTGACCGGCCTTGGCGGCACCATCGATTTCGGCGCGCTGTGGCATGGTAAGCAGACACTGCACATCGATGCGTACGGCGCCGGTGACGGCACGGGCTACACGCTCACTGGCACATCGCGCTCCGACATCATTGCCGGTTCGGATTACACCGACACCATCTCAGGTGGCGGCGGCAACGATATCCTGAACACCCGAGACGGCATCGGCGATGTTCTGAACGGTGACGACGGAAGCGATGAGCTAACGACCTACGCCACGGATGTCACCCTCAACGGCGGCAATGGCAAGGACCGCCTGTTCTCGTACAGTGGCGGTTTCCTGAACGGTGACGCTGGCGACGACAAGCTGATCGCGCATCTGGGCGCGCCAACATCGTTTGGCGGAGAAGGCAGGGATCGCATTTTTGCAGCCACTGGCAGCGACACGTTCGTCTACACTGCGGCGACTGAATCTTCCGGTGCAGATCACGACACGATCCGCGACACAAACTTCGCCAACGATATCTGGGATCTGGCTGTCGCCGTGACCGGAATCGACGCAACGATCACAACCGGCACACTCGACAAAGGCGTGACGTTCGATGCGGGCATCACGGCTGCTGCCGATGCCGCGCATCTGGCAGCCAACCACGCCGTCCTCTTCACCCCAGATGGCGGCGATCGCGCCGGCAGCACGTTCCTGATCGTCGATCTGAACGGCACGGCAGGCTACCAGTCCGGTCAGGACCTCGTGATCAAACTGGCAGATGCGCAGAACATCGATAGCTTTGCCACGACGAACTTCGCTTAACGCATGGCACGCGCTGTGACGGTAGGCAGAGTAGATTGTATCGGAGTGAATGGCGCGCTCTAGGGGAGTCGAACCCCTCTTGCAGGAATGAAAATCCTGAGTCCTAACCGATAGACGAAGAGCGCACTTTCTTGACCCAACCGGCCGCAAAGCCGTTTGGGATGCCGGGCTATAAAGACCCCGGACGGCCTTGGCAACCCTCTCTTGTGTCCCAGGAAAACCGGCTCAAACGGCCACCGGAGCGGCATCCTCAAGGTGCAGCTGGACACGGATCTGCCCGTTCCATTCGTCGGTCCGGATGCGCCCGGCGGCGTGGATTCGCTTGCCCCGGGCCGCCAGCAGCCCGGTTCCCAGCGGCTGGCCAACGGCCCGGAACGCGATTGCATTAAGCCGAGCCCCATCGCCGCCCTGCAGCACCAAACGGACATGGTTCGCTCCCACCGGCTCCGCCATCGCCACCAGCGCATCCGGGATGGCGAGGAGCGGCTCCACGTTCCCCGGCCCGAACGGTCCGGCCTTGGCCAGCTCTTCGATGAACGCGACCGTGGCCCCGCGCGGGGAGACAATGCCGTCCACCGACAGCTCAGCCGCCGCCGCCAGCGCCGGCGAGGCCGACGCGAACTGCTCCGCTAGGAACGTGCTGAAGCCGCCGAGCTGTGCCTCAGTGAGCGAGAACCCGCCCGCCATCGCATGCCCGCCGCCGCTCTCGATCAGACCGTGCTCCTTCGCTAGACGGATCACCGCCCCGACATCGATCCCGGCGACTGAGCGGGCCGAACCGCGTCCCATTCCGCCTTCCATGCCCACGGCAAACGCCGGCTTGTTGAAGCGGTCCTTGAGCCGCCCCGCCACGATGCCGACGACGCCGCTGTGCCACCCATCGCCGGCGGCAAGGATGAACGACGCGTTCGACTGCGTGGACGCCATCGCAATAGCTTCTTCGAGGATCAGCTTCTCCAGCGCTTGCCGCTCGCTGTTGTGCAGGTCGAGCAGCGTCGCGAGCTCATCCGCCTCCGCCGCATCGCGCGCGGTCAGCAGCTCGACACCAAGGCTCGACTTGCCGACGCGACCGCCTGCATTGATCCGCGGCCCGAGCACGAAACCAAGATGATGCGACGTGAACGGCGGCGATGCCTTCGCAATCGCCGCCAGCGCCGCAAGCCCCGGCCGTGCCGTCAGCCGCGAGAGACCTGCACGCACAAACGCGCGGTTCACACCGATCAGCGGAACGACATCGCAGTGCGTTGCCAGGCCGACGAGATCCAACTCTGCGCGCAGATCGGGCTCCGGGATCGCATTGTCGCGATACCAGCCCTGATCACGCAACACGCGATTGAGCGCGACGGCAAACAGGAACGTCACGCCCGCCGCACACAGATAGGTCAGCCCCGACGTATCCAGCGGCTGGTTCGGATTGACGTGCGCCACCGCCGGCGGTGTCACTTCCACCGCGTGATGGTCGAGGATCACGACATCCAGTCCCGCTTCATGCGCGGCCGTCAGCGGCCCCATCGAACCCGCGCCGCAATCCACCGTGATGACGAGGGTGACGCCCTCCTCTTTCAGCATCAGCAGCGCCGGCGCATTCGGGCCATAGCCTTCACTCAGCCGGTCCGGGATATAGGTCCGCACCCGCTGCCCGAGCGCCGAGAAGAAATCGACCAGGATCGCAGCTGACGAAGACCCGTCGACATCGTAATCGCCGAACACCGCGATCTGCTCGCCGCGTTCGATCGCCAGCCGCACACGCTCGACCGCGCGGTGCATGTCTTTCAGCAACAGCGGCTCCGGCAACAGCCGCTTCAGCGTTGGGTTCAACACGTCTTCGACATGCGCCGCATCGACACCGCGCAGCATCAGGATGCGCGCCAGCGGCTCAGATATCCCGCTCGCACGCGCAAGTGCACGCACGTCTTCATCGCTGCGTTGTTGAAGAATCCAACGACGGCCGGAGAACGACCGCGCGACGCCGAATGCCGCCTCAGGGAGGAGAACCGGTGCCGCGCCCATCAGCCTCACATATGACGCGATTTGGCGTGGCGCGCCCGGATCCAGCGCACGGTGCCGGTCGCCGAACGCATCACGATGCTTTCCGTCGTGATGTGGTCGCGATGGACATGCACGCCGCGCAGCATGGAGCCGTCGGTCACGCCGGTCGCCGCGAAGATCACGTCGCCCGACGCGAGATCCATCAGCGTGTACTTCTTGTTGAAGTCGGTGATGCCGAGCTTCGCAGCGCGCGCCCGTTCATCGTCCTTCTTGAACACAAGGCGCGTCTGGATCTGGCCGCCGACACAGCGTAACGCCGCCGCCGCAAGAACGCCTTCCGGCGCGCCGCCCTGCCCCATGTAGATATCGATGCCTGTTTCCGGATCGGTCGTCGCGATCACGCCCGCCACGTCACCATCGGTGATCAGCTGCACCGCGGCGCCGGTCGAGCGGATACCTTCGATGATGTGGGAGTGGCGCGGACGATCCAGCACCAGCGCACGGATCTCGTTCGGCTTCACACCCTTCGCTTTCGCCAAGCTCAGGACATTGTCGGCCGGCGACGCATCAAGATCGATCACATCGTCCTTGTAACCCGGACCGATCGCGATCTTGTCCATGTACGTGTCCGGCGCATTGAGCAGCGTGCCGGTTTCGGCAATCGCCATCACGGCCAGCGCGTTCGGCAGCGCCTTCGCGGTCAGCGTCGTGCCTTCCAGCGGATCGAGCGCGATGTCGACGGCAACGCCGCCGGCGCCGACCTTCTCACCGATGTAGAGCATCGGCGCTTCGTCGCGTTCGCCTTCGCCGATCACGACCGTGCCGGAGATCGGCAGATCGTTGAACGCGGCGCGCATCGCTTCGACCGCAGCCTGGTCCGCCGCATGTTCGTCGCCACGGCCGATCTGGCGGGCAGCGTTGATCGCAGCGGCTTCGGTGACACGAACCGCTTCAAGCGAAAATGCGCGGTCGAGAATTTTGCTGGCCATCTTGTCTCCTGTTGACCGGTCTTCAGCCGGCTTCCATGGGAATCATGCACGGCGCGGCCGACACCTTGTCGGACGCGGCTATTACCTTCAAGGCGCGGGAAACCGCCACCGCCGAAACCTCGTGGGTAATCATAACGATAGACACAGATTCGCCCGGTGCCCGGCCGCGCTGGATCATGCTGCTGATCGAAACGCCACAATCGGCAAGTTTCGAGGCAATTTCCGCCAGAACACCGGGTACGTCCAACACCTCGAACCGCAGGTAGAAAGCGCTGGTCCGGGCTTCGGCGGGCGCCGGTTTCAGGTCGACGAGCGCCTCGGCCGGGCGGCCGAACGCGGCCCCCGTTGGCCCACGGGCAATGTCGATGATGTCGGCGACAACGGCCGACGCCGTCGGCGCATCGCCGGCACCGCGGCCCTCGAAGAAGAACGGCCCCGCTTCACCGGCATTCACGACGACCGCATTGAACGGCCCGTCAACATCGGCCAAGGGCGTGCCCGCGCGCACCATCGCCGGCTGCACCCGCTGATCGATTCCCTGATCGGAGCGTCGCGCAATGCCGAGCAGCTTGATGCGATAACCAAACTCGCGCGCGAACGCGATGTCGTTGGCCGTGATGTGCTCGATGCCGTCGATCTGCATGTTCTTGAAATCGGGCGCCGTACCGAACGCGAGGCTGCAGAGCACGGCAAGCTTGTGCGCCGTGTCGCCACCGCCGACGTCCAGCGTCGGATCGGCCTCGGCATATCCGAGCCGCTGCGCATCGGCGAGCACATCGCCAAACGATGCGCCCGTCTTCTCCATCTGCGTCAGGATGTAGTTGCAGGTCCCGTTCAGGATGCCTTTCACCGCATCGATGCCGTGCGCGATCAAACTCTCGCGCAGCGCCTTCACGATCGGGATGCCGCCTGCCGCTGCCGCTTCGAAGCGCAGCGACACGTCGTTCTTCTCCGCCAGCGCCGCAAGCTGCTTGCCATGCTTCGCGAGCAGCGCCTTGTTCGCCGTGATGACGTGCTTGCCGTTCGTCAGCGCCGTCTCGACCAGTTCGCGCGCAACACCTTCATCGCCGCCGATCAGTTCGACAACAACATCCGCCGGTCCGTTCGCCAGCGACACCGCATCCGGCGTCCAGGCAAGATCGCCCAGCTCAACGGCGCGTGCCTTGTTGCGATCGCGCGCCGAGACGCCGACGATCTTCAGCCCGCGCCCTGCCCGCTCCGACAACTCGTTGCCGCGCAGGTGAAACACCTTCAGCACGCCGCCCCCGACAGTGCCGAGGCCGGCAATCGCAATCTTCAGAGAAGGCTTCATTTCGCGTCTTCCAGCACCGCCGGTTCGTTGACGCGCAGGGAGAGAAATTTCTTCACGTTGCGCGCCGCCTGACGGATGCGGTGTTCGTTTTCAACCAGCGCCACGCGCACATAGCCTTCGCCGTATTCGCCAAAACCGGTGCCGGGCAGCACGGCAACCTTGGCATGGATCAGCAACTGTTTTGCGAACTCCATCGAGCCCTTCTCGCGATAGGACTCCGGCACCGGCGCCCATGCGAACATCGACGCTGGCGGCGACGGGATATCCCATCCGGCCTGCGCCATGCTCTTGGTCAGCACATCGCGGCGCGCCTTGTACGTCGCGCGAATTTCGTCGGCGACATTCTGCGGCCCGTTCAGCGCAGCAGCGGCCGCAACCTGGATCGGCGTGTACGCGCCGTAGTCGAGATACGACTTGATACGCGCGAGCGCGCCGATCAGATGGCTGTTGCCTGCCGCAAAGCCCATGCGCCAGCCCGGCATCGCATACGTCTTCGACAGCGACTGGAATTCGATCGCAATATCCTTCGCGCCATCGACCTGCAGGATCGACGGCGGCGGATTGTTGTCGTCGAAATAGATGTCGGCATAAGCGAGATCGGACAGCACCCA
>DATAHD010000074.1:0-1514 GCA_036263395.1 Rhizomicrobium sp.
CGCGAGGGATTCTTCGACCCGTCCAAGCTCCGCAAGGATGCGGCCGTTGATGATGTGGCTGAAGGTCGAGTTTGCATCCAGCGCAAGCGCTTTGCCGATTTCGTCGAGCGCGGCCATGGTCCAGCCATCGTCCAGGAACACGGCGGCGAGCGAGGCGTGTACTTCGCCGGAATCCGGTTTGAGCACAGCCGCACGCGCAAGCGCAGAGGTGGCCAGCGTCAGCTCTTGCAGCCGGTGTAGCGTCTGACCGAGCGCGAGGAAGGATTTGTAGTTGTTCTCGTCCAGCGCCGCGGCGCGGGCGAGGCTCTGCTTGGCGTCATCAAGGCGGCCGAGCTGCACCAATGCCAGGCCACGGTTGTAGAGCGCTTCAAAGTGCTCTGTGCCGCCGGCGAGCGCTTTATCGAAAGACATCACCGCGTCGGCATATTGGCCGAGCGACGACTGAACGACACCCAGCTGAACCTGGGCGTCGAGATAGTTGGGGCGGTTGGCAAGAGCTGCGACCAACGCATCCCGCGCGCCTTCGAGTTTGTCCTGTGCTTTCAGGGCCAGCCCGAGATTGAAGTGCGCCTCGGCATAGTTGGGTGTGCGTGCGATCGCGGCTCGATAACACGTCTCGGCGCCGCTGGTGTCACCCTTTAACAGGCGAAGATTTCCGAGATTGGTCTGAACCGCCGCGTGGCCCGGATTGATCTGCAGGAACTGCTGAAACGCCACTTCCGCGCCGTCGCGGTCGCCACTCTGGGCGAGCGCCACACCCAGCATCTGCAACGCGGCGGCGTTACGCCGATCCATCGCCAGCACCGACCGGCACGTCGCGGCAGCACCGGCGAAGTTGCGGGCGCGCAGCGCCTGCTCCGCCTGCTGTAGCTGCGTGCGCAGCAGCGACACCTGTGCGGCGCCGCGGGAAGGGATGTTCTGGCTCATACCGCCTTGTCCTCAAGCGCCGCCATCAGGGGGCGCAACTGCATCGCGTAGCGCCGCCAGCGGCCGACCGATGCATCATAAAGTGGTTCGCGCACCTGGGCCACGCTGGCCGTGTTCACCGCACGCGCGGTCTTGCTGAAATCGAGGCATGCGTCGTTCCAGTCAAGGCCGATGAAGTCGATCATGCGCCGGCTTTGTGTCTCCAGATCGGCAACGACATCTTCGTAGCGCACTTCGAGATAGCTCGTTGCCGGCAGCACTGAGCGCCAGTGAGCCATCAATGCATCTTGCGCCCGATAGTAACGTCCCAGATGGGCGAGATCGGTTGAGTAGGGCACGCGCGGTCCGAACGATTTCGTGTAGCAGGAGAGGCACGTATCCAGCGGATCGCGCACGCAGTGAATGATCTTCGCACCGGGCAGGGCGAGGTGGATCAATCCGGCCAGCAGACCGTTGGTCAGCAGCTTGTCGGTCACGCGCTTACGGCCCTTTGCGCTCGGCGTGATCGCCTGAACGTAGCGCGATCCGATCAGCGCGAAGTCATCAGGCCGCAGCTGCTCGAGGCTTCCGGGAAACTCGGCGGTCGG
>DATAHD010000075.1:0-9054 GCA_036263395.1 Rhizomicrobium sp.
GAGTAGAAGTCCTGCGCATTGAGGCGATGGTTCGCCGTCGGCGCGGTGGACAGGTTCTTGGTGTAGGGATCGTGTTGCGCCCATACGCCTGTCAGACGGAACGAGAGATCGTCCTCATCGAAGATCGGGCCGGTGAGGTAACCGCGGATCGTGTGTTGGCCGTAGTTGCCGACCAGGCCGTCGATCGATCCGCCGAACGTATCGCTCGGCTTGTTGTTGATGACGTTGACCGAACCGCCGACCGAGTTGCGACCGTAGAGAGTTCCCTGTGGGCCGCGCAGCACTTCGATGCGCTCGACGTCATAGAACTCCGGATCGACCGCCGTTGTCCGCTGCAGATAGACGCCATCGACGCTGTAGGCGACAGGTGAGTCGCCGCCCGGCGTCGTGTTCTGGCTGCCGAGGCCGCGCATCGTGATGACGTTCTCGCCGCCTGTCACGCCGGAGCCGAAGCGCAGCGACGGAACGCTGTTCTGAAGCTGTGCGAAGCCGACGGTGCCGCGCTTGTCGAGCGAGTCGCCGGTGATGGCCGAGATGGCTACCGGCACGTTTTGCACGTTCTCTGCGCGCTTTTCGGCAGTAACCACAACGGTTTCGATCTGCGCCTGTGCGGCCGTCGCCCACAGGGCCGATCCGGCGATGCCGCAGAGCAGAGTCAGTTTAAGCTTTGTATGCATGGTTTCTCCCCTTCAACTTTATCGAGGGGGTACGCTATCCAGCGCGCATCGCCCCTGCCTATCTGCGATAAAATATAACGGACGTTACATATCAAGGCAATGACGCTGAGGTTGCTACGCGTCATGCACGGCGAGCGCGATAAGTTTGCAACAGAGGAATGGCTCTTCTCGCTGCGTTGCAGCAAAACAGTTTATTTAGAACATATGTTAGAAAACAGCGGTTGAACAACCTAACGCGCGTTACATAAAGTCTGCGCGGTTCCCACCTGCACGATTCAAAATGTTCATTCCTGTTTCAATGAAGGAGCGCCGCGTATGACCGGTGATCGTCCGATCGATCAGGTTCGCCAGATGCTTGCCGGCCTCATCGGTGGACCGGATACGCCGTTCATGGAGCGGCGCGCGCAGGCGGAACAGTTCGCGGCGGCATATGCCATGCCGGAAGGCGTGCGTGCCGTAGCGGACGAGCTGGGTGGAGTCCCTGTTGAGTGGATCATTCCCGACAATTCCAAGCTCTCGCCGGTTTTCTTTCACTTGCACGGCGGCGGCTACGTCCTCGGCAACCCCGCCGGCTCGAGGCCGCTCACGGTCGAGCTGGCGCTGCGCAACGGCGCGCGCGTGGTCAGCGTCGACTACCGTCTGGCACCGGAGCATCCGTTTCCGGCGGCCGTAGACGACTCGCTAAAGGCCTACCGCACACTGCTTTCGCGGGGCTACTCGGGCGCGAACATCGTGATGGGCGGCGAGTCGGCCGGTGGCGGGCTGACCATCGCGACACTGTTGGCGGCGCGCGAGGCGCGGCTGGCGCTCCCGTCGGCCGCCTTTGCCATCAGCCCGTGGACCGATCTCACCTGCACAGCAAAAAGCTTCGACAGCAAAGCCGCCGTCGATCCGCTGCTCACCCGGCGCTCCCTCAAGGAAATGGGCGATGCGTATCTGGCCGGTGGCGATCCCACCGTTCCAACCGCTTCACCGCACTTTGCCGATCTGACCGGACTGCCGCCGCTGCTCATTCATGTGGGCAGCGATGAGGTGCTGCTCGACGATGCCCTGGCGCTGCATGTGCGTGCCCGCGAGGCGCATGTGCCGGTGACGCTCGAGGAGTGGGAAGGAATGATCCACGTCTGGCACATGTTCTATCCCATGCTGCCGGAAGCCGGTGATGCGATCGACAAGATCGTTGCGTTTGCACAGAAACATTGGAGGTAACGATGGGCCGTTTGAACGGGAAGGTTGCGCTGATCACCGGCGGCGGTAGCGGTATCGGCCGCAGCTCGGCCGTGGCGCTCGCCGAGGAAGGCGCGCGCGTTTTTGTGACGGATATTGACGACAAGGGTGGCGCCGAGACTTGCGCCGAGATCACGGGCGCGGGCGGTCATGCCGTGTTTCGCCACCATGACGTGGCGAGCGAAGCGTCGTGGGCCGAAGCGCTGTCTGGCATCGACAAGCTGCATGTGCTGGTGAACAACGCGGGGATCTGCGTATCCGCGCCGCTGGCCGAGATGTCTTATGAGACCTGGCGCCGCCAGCTCGCAATCAACCTCGACAGCATGTTCTTCGGCTGCAAGGCGGCGATGCCGTTGCTTGAGAAATCGGGCAGCGGTTCGATCATCAATGTTTCTTCGGTGGCGGGCTTGAAGGGCGTGCCCGGCCTTTCCGGCTACTGCGCCAGCAAGGGCGGGGTGCGTCTGTTCTCCAAGGCGCTGGCGCTGGAGTGCGCGGCGGCGAAGCGTAATGTGCGGGTCAACACGATCCACCCCGGCGCCATCGAGACGCCAATCTGGGTGAAGATGGCCTATGACGGCAACGAGCCGCCGGGCGATGCGAAGCAGTACAGCAATGCAATGGAAATGGCGCGTCAGGCGTCCGAAGCCGCTACCCCGATTGGCCATGCCGGCCTGCCCGCCGACATCGCGGCGGGTGTTGTCTTTCTCGCGTCGGACGAGGCGCGATTCGTTACCGGCACCGAATTGGTGATCGATGGTGGGGTGATGGCGGGGTAGCTCGCTCGCGTCAGGCTGTCGGGCGCGCGCTGTCACCATTGCTCCGGGCTTCGCGCACCGGCCCGATCTCGCGCGTCGGGCGCAGCCACATGCGGATCCATTCGTCGATCATGTGGCGTTGCTCGCGCGGTGTCGGCGGTTTGCCGGTTCGCAACGCTTGAATGGCGATGCCGTCGATCAGCGCGACGCAGGCCCGCGATGCTTCCAGAATGTCGATATCGTCCGCCAGGTCACCGGCAACTGCGGCGCGGCGGATCAGCTTGCCGACGCGCTTGATCCATTCGACATAGCGCAGATGCGTGACCTTGCGGACCGCTGCGTTGTAAACGGAGCGTTCCCAGAAGCCGAGGAAGTAGTTCCAGTTGCCGCGCTTATCCTCATCGCTCGGCAGTGCGAGGTAGAGCACCTCGCGCAGCGAGATCAGCGGGTCGGGCAGTACCTCCGCCGCCTCCATCCGGGCGCGGACATCGCGTGCCGAATACTCCGATGCCTCGACCAGAAGCTGGTCCATCGAGTCGACATAGTGGACGAGGGCGCCGGTGGTGAAGCCTGCCTCTTTTGCGACCGAGCGCACCGTTACACCGGCAAAGCCATGCTTTTTGATGACCCGGTAAGCGGCCTGCAGAAAGGCTTCGCGTCGCTCGGAATGATCGACTTTCTTGG
Organism: Rhizomicrobium sp.; assembly: GCA_036263395.1. Taxonomy (GTDB): domain Bacteria; phylum Pseudomonadota; class Alphaproteobacteria; order Micropepsales; family Micropepsaceae; genus Rhizomicrobium. The sequence continues at coordinate 3,344 of DATAHD010000075.1, forward strand.
GCATGGAATCGAATGTCGCTCCAAGGGGAGAGGCAGTATTCGTGGACAATCCCCCATGCGTGGCAGAGGATCAACCCGCAGCTCCGCGACCGATCCGCGCCCCGGAACTCTCTGTTGCAATGCGATTTTCGCACTTTTCCACATGCGCCGGAGCGTTTGCATCTTTCCATAACGCTTGTTACATTACCCGCGAACGGTGACAAAACCGGGAGGGGAACGCGTGAACGACAACTGGCATCTCGAGCATTTCTATCACACGGTCATCAACGTACGTGACCTCGACGAGTCGATCGCCTTCTACAACCTGCTTGGCTGGGAAGTGCTGAACGACCGCCGCGATGTGGAATGGCCGGACTTCGTCGCCACCATCTTCGGTATGAAGCGCGCCAAGGGCCGCGGTGTGCTGATGAACCTGCCGTCCGATCCGAACGGGCCGATGCTTGATCTGATCCGCTGGGATGAGCCGAAGGCACCGATCGCGTCGATCCCGGTGGCCGATGGCGCCGTGCCGCGCATTATCGCATTCCGCACAAAGAATGTTCACGCCGCCTACGCAGCTCTCAAAGCGCAGGGCGTACAGTTCACGCGCGAGATGTTTGGGCCGCATCCGGACCTCGGCATCGTCGGGAGCTGCTGTTGTTACGATCCAAACGGCAATCTGATTGAACTCATCGAACTCAACCCCGGCCAGCGCCATTCGAAGGCGAATGAAGCGCTGCTGAACCAGATCAAAGGGTGAAGCGATGGCGAGCCCGAAAACAACCGCTGAGATGCGCGCTATCTTCGACTCCGTCTCCAACTGGGGGAAGTGGGGCAAGGAAGACGAGCGCGGCACGCTCAACTATCTGACGCCGGACAAGATCGCGGCGGCCGGCCGCATGATCAAAACCGGCAAGCAGGTCAGTTGCGCCCGCAACTTCCCGGTCGTGCCGGGACCGGAGAATCCGAATCCGGCGCTGCATCACATCGTGATGGGCGGCGACGATCCGTGCGGCCATGGCGTGCCGGGTCTCGAGGTCTCGCTCGACTTCATCGGCATTGCCTATCACGGCCTTGCGTCGAGCCACATCGATGCGCTGTGCCATGTGTTTGTCGAAGGCCAGATGTACAACGGCTTTCCGGCGACCGACGTGCGTTCCACCGGTGCGCGGCGCAACAGCATCATGGCCGCGAAAGATGGCATCGTGGGGCGCGGCGTGCTGCTCGATATTCCGCGCCTGCGGGGCAAGCCGTTCGTGGCGCTCGATCGACCGGTGACGGCCGCCGAACTGGACGCGGCTGAGAAAGCGCAAGGTGTGGCGGTAGGTGAGGGCGACATTCTCCTCGTTGCCGTGGGCCGCGATGCGCAGAAGCAGCATGAACCGCATGTGCACGGCGAAGAGTTCAAGATGGCAGGGCTCGATCCCGACTGTATTCCGTGGCTGCATGCGCGGAAGATTTCCGTGCTCGGTTCCGATGCGGTGCACGATCCGTCGCCGCCGCTGCACTACATCGATGGCTGGCGCATCCCAGTGCACATGTGTGCGCTAGCGGGCATGGGTCTGCATCTGCTCGACAACCTCTCTCTGATCGAGTTGGAGAAAGCCTGCGCCGCCGAGAAGCGGTGGGAGTTCTTCTTCGCGGTGGCGCCGCTGCGCATCGAGCGCGGCACCGGTTCGCCCGCCAATCCGATTGCCATTCTCTGACGTCGTAAGGAGTCTCGTTCGTGAAATTCGACATCTTCTGTGAAATCCAGCGCGCCAATATCTCCACACCGGAGGAGGAACGCTCGATTATTCTCGATAGCATCGAGGAGGCGCGCGCTGCCGACAAAGCGGGGTTCGATATCTGGTGGCAGGTTGAACACCATGGCGCACCCGAGTTCAGCTACAGTGCGGCCCCTGAAACGCTCCTGACCATGATTGCGGCGCGCACCGAACGCATGCATGTCGGGCACGCCGGTGTGCTGGCGCCTTTCCGCATCAATGGGCCGTTGCGTGTTGCCGAACGCGGCGCGACGCTCGACATCCTGAGCGGTGGGCGCTTCGAACTCGGCCTCGCCAAATCGGGCGGCAAGGAGTGGGAGACGTTCGGCGTCAACCCGGACAACGCGCGTGACGAGTTGCGCGAAGCGATCCAGATGATCCCGCAGATCTGGACCGAGAAGAAATTCGGCTGGGACAGCAAGCTGTATCAGATGCCGGAGCGCGAGATCGTGCCGCGTCCGCTGCAGAAGCCACATCCGCGCATGTGGCAGACGGCCTCCAGCCCGGACTCGTTCCGCATGGCGGGCCAGCTTGGTATCGGCGTGCTCGGCACGACGCTGCTCAGTCCGGTGAGCCTGATGAAGGCGCTGCTCGACGAGTACGATACCGGCATTGCCGAGTGCAAGAAGCCGGCAGGCAAGACGTTCAACAAACAGAAGGGCGTGTTCACCTTCGTGCATGTGGCGGAGACGCGTAAAGCGGCGATCGCTTCGGGCGCGGCGTGGTCGGCGTTGTGGTATGTCCACTTTGCCCCGATCGCGTTCAAGGTGCCGCGCAACATCTGGTACGACGCGATCCGCGCCGGCCTGAACCCGCATCTTGTGCGTAAGTCGGCGAATGAGATCGCCGCGCTGGCCGGTGACGATCCGACGAGCCTGGACATTGATGCCGATGAGATTCCCGTCATCGCGCTCCTCAAGCGCATGGCGAAGGGTGAGAAGATCAGCAACGAAGAGGCGCATGAGTGTCTCGAAGAACTCGATTCGGTCATCATCGGTGATGTCGATCACTGCCGGAAGAAGGCGCAGAAGTATGCCGACATTGGCGCAGATCGCCTCTTGTGCCTGATGCAGTTCGGCGCCGTGCCGCACGAAGCGGTGAAGAGCAGCATGCGTCTGGCCGGCCAGGAGCTCATTCCGCATTTCTCGAAGACGCGCGAAGCCGCGAAAGTCTGACACTCGCGGATAGTCCAAACGAAAACGGCGGGCCGAGAGATCGGCCCGCCGTTCGCGTTTAATCGGACTCTGTCGGCTTAGAACGGGCCAGTGCCGTTCGGCGAGCCGAGGCCGGTCGGGCCGTCATAGCCAGTGCCGGCCTTGCAGAAGTACGCGTTGGCGGTGCCGCATGTGCCGTTCGCACCCAGCGTCACGTCATAGAGCTGATCGGAATTGGCATAGAGCGTCTTGGCCGACTTCTTCTTCGTGCCCTGGTTCGCGTAGATGCCGGCGATGATCGGCGCCGACGCGCTGGTGCCGCCGAACACGGCCCAGCTGGAACTCGTCTTGGACGTCGGGGCATACACCGCAACGCCGGTGTTCGGATCGGCAACCGCCGAAACATCCGCCACCATGCGCTTCTTGCAGCCCTTATCGGTCTGATACGACGGCTTCGCATAGACCTTGCTGCAGCCGCTGCCGGCGCCGTCCCATGCGGTTTCGACACGGCCACCGACGCCTAGCACCAGGCTGGTGCCGCCAACCGCGACCACATGCGGCGAGGTCGCCGGGAACGACACGCCGTAGCCGTTGTCGCCGGTGCTCACCGTCACGGCGATACCGGCATGGTTGTAAGCCGGTTCGAACGAGGTCGTGCCGGTTTCATCGCCGCCATAGCTGTTGCTGATGACCACGGCGCCGAGGTTGGCGGCAGTGTTCACGGCAGCGGCGAGGTTGGTGAGGCTCGGCGTTTTCGCCTGGACCAGGATGATCTTGCACTTCGGGCACATGGCGCTGGCCATGTCGAGATCGAGCGCCGTTTCCTGCGACCAGCCGACATTATCCTTCGGATAGTTGCCGGCTTCGCCGTCCTGATTGTACTTGGCGAAGCAGCCGTTGTCGGTCGTGCACGCCGGCAGGCCGAACTTTGCGCGATAGACGGCGAGGTCGGCTTCGGCGCGCGCGTAGCCATAGGCATCGACGATCGCGATGATGCTGGTCGCTTTGCCGTGCGCCGGATCGACCGTGTAAGCGGTCTGAAGCTGGGCCGGCGAGAAGCCCGACGGCGTAACGCCCGGTGCGTTCGGCGTCAGCAGCGCGTTGCCCTGCGGATCGGTCACGATCTCGGAATGGCAGCGCATGACGAGCGGCGCGGTCGGCTTGGAACAGACGGCGCGATGATAGGTCTTCCCCGAGCGGTGTACTTCGAGCTGCTGCGCAGCCGCTGCATTGGCGGCAATGCCAAGTGCAAATGCGGACAGTGCCGCAATAACGGTACGGTACATCAGATGTCCTCTATGCGTTTTGTTGAAGCGGTGATCGCGCGCGGAGAGCGGTGGCCCTCTTGTTTCTCAGCGTGCGAACAATGTGCGCGGTCTCCACATGACCCAATTGCGAGTCAATTGCGGCGTCAGATAAAGGGTTCGCCGATTTTCGACCAGAGCGAAAATGCAGTTTTCACTTCGCGCATGCCCCTCATGCGCGGAAAATGCTGAGTTTTCAGCGTTTTTTGCTGTGATCGCCCGCTGTGATGCAATGTCAGTGACGCGTTGTCAGCGCGAAAGTTTACCTGCGATGCGTGTTGCGGAAACAAGCAACGCTGTGTGTGCTGCGAATAGATCGAACTGCCGCGAATCTCAGCGCGGCAGCTCGCTCGATCCCATAAGGAACTCGTCGACGGCGCGTGCGGCCTGACGGCCTTCGCGGATCGCCCACACGACGAGCGATTGACCGCGGCGCATGTCACCGCACGAGAACACTTTCGCGATGCTCGTCTTGTAGTCCTTCACGTTGGCTTTCACGTTGCCGCGCGGATCGAGTTCGACACCGGACTGCGAGAGCAGGCCCTGCTTGCGCGGACCGAGGAAGCCCATCGCGAGGAAGATCAGATCGGCCTTCAGCTGGAATGCGCTATCGGGAATTTCGCGCATCACCGTGCGGCCGTCGGCTTCCTTCACCCATTCGACGCGCACGCATTCGAGCGCTTCGACGGCACCGTTGTTGCCGACGGCGCGTTTGGCCAGCACCGACCAGTCGCGGTCGCAGCCTTCTTCATGGCTGGACGAGGTACGCAGCTTCAGCGGCCAATCCGGCCACACCAGCGGCTTGTCTTCACGTTCCGGCGGCTTGGGCATGATCTCGAGCTGTACCACGGCAGCGGCGCCGTGACGGTTGGAGGTGCCGATGCAGTCGGAGCCGGTGTCGCCGCCGCCGACCACGACGACATGCTTGCCCTTGGCGTTCAAAGTGCCGTTCGGTGCGGCGCGGTTCTCCGGATCGCCGGCCACACGCTTGTTCTGCTGCGTGAGGAAATCCATCGCGTAGTGGATGCCCGTGAGCTCACGGCCCTCGACTTCCAGATCGCGCGGCTGTTCGGCGCCGCCGGAGAGAACGACGGCGTCGTAGTCGGCGAGCAGCATCGAGAACGGAATCGCGGCGCCGACTTCGACACCCGGCCGGAACGTCACGCCCTCGGCCTCCATCTGCCGCATGCGGCGGTCGATGAGATGTTTCTCCATTTTGAAGTCGGGAATGCCATAGCGCAGCAGGCCGCCGATACGGTCGTTCTTCTCGAACACCGTCACGTTGTGACCGGCACGTGCGAGCTGTTGCGCGCAGGCGAGGCCGGACGGACCCGAGCCCACCACCGCAACCGATTTGCCGGTTTTGTGGTCCGGCTCCAGCGGCACGATCCAGTCTTCCTGCCAGCCGCGATCGACGATCTGGCACTCGATGGTTTTGATCGTGACCGGCGTTTCCTGGATGTTCAGCGTGCACGATGCCTCGCATGGCGCAGGGCAGACGCGGCCGG
>DATAHD010000076.1:0-2728 GCA_036263395.1 Rhizomicrobium sp.
AATCAGCGGCGTCTGGGGCCGGTTGTCGGAAGGATCGCCCAAGCCGTCTGCCGGGAAGGGTTGCGGGCTGCTTGTTGGCCGCCCGGCCCCCGCCCGTCAAGACCGGGCGTCAGAACACGTAAATTGCGGTGAACGCAGCTACCACCAGGATGAGGCTTACGGCCAGGACATAGAACACGCCCTGCGGCACGGCTTGGCGGGCTTCCGTCGTGCTGATCACCGGCTTGGTGGTGTCGTGGGTGGGGAGTTCTTGGGTCGTCATTTTCAGTTCTCCGATCCGTTGGGCGTTGCGCCTTGTTCGTCTTGCGCCGGCACGCGCTTCTGGACCTCCATCCGTGCGTGCACGACCTGATCGAGCCGGCTCGGCTCGTCGCCGTCGCCCTCTTCACCGGCATGGGCGCGCGCCTCGCGCTCCCATGCTTTCAGGATATCCAGCCGCTCTTCATCGCTAAGGCGGCGGTCGCGGTTCACGTCGCTGGGCAAACGATAGAAGCGCGCAGGGTTGAGCTTCACGTCCTCCAGAAATTTCTTCTTCGCCATCCGTTGTGCCCTTTCCGGCGTCGCAACGGGATAGCCCGTCTATGGGAAACGCGACTAAGAAGAAGCCGTTCCGCCTGCGCTATACGCGCCCGAGAAGTGCGAGAACGATCAGGATGATGAGGATCAGGCCGAGGGTGCCCGACGGATAGTAACCCCAGCCGGAGCTGTACGGCCAGGTCGGCAACGCGCCGAGCAGCAGCAGGATAAGAATGACGATGAGGATTGTACCGAGCATTTGAATGCGTCCTGTGTAATGCAGGAAAGGTACGCATGAGGGCAGACGGTGGTTCCTGTTGTTCCGGCAGGGTCCACCGCATCCTTTCTGTGCTTAACTATTTCTTCCTGGCTTTGCGCTTGCGCGTGGCGGCCGCTTTCTTCGCCGAGCGCGAACGTGCGGCGGCGGGACGGGCGGCCGATGCTTTGCCGCCCTTGCGTCCGCCTTTCCGGGACGCCGCGTGGCTTTCCTTCTTGCCGCGGCCGGAGCCGCTCTTCTTGCCGCCACCGCTCTCCTTATTGACGGTCGCCCAGGCGCGGCGCTCGGCTTCCTTCGCGCCGACACCGCGATCTTCGTAACCCTCTTCGATGTGCTCGGCTTTGCGCTTTTGTTTGCTGGTGTAGCTGGACTTGTCGCCGCGAGGCATTGGGGTTTCCTTCCAGTATGGTCGCAACGTGAACGTCAGCGGCGCAGCGGCGGTTCCGATTTGGGTTCCGCGCCGCATTCCGCAGAACACATTTGTTGCTTTATGGTCGGGCGCGAAGGGATTTTTCGATGCCGTCAATCCGCGAGATGTCCGCCGCGCCGCCGAAGCGCCTGATCGCCCGCATCGCGGTCGGCGTGGGCTTTGTACTGGTGGTGGGGCTCTACGCAGCGCATGTCGAAGCGCAGAAGACGGCGCGCATCGCGGCCGCGGCGCATGCGCTGGCGTTGACAAGCAGCGAGCCAGCGAAGGCGCTGGTGGAAGCGACCGCAGCGCAGGATGCTTATGGCAAAGCGCCCGATATCGCGCGCGCGACTTGGGCCGCGCTGATGGCAGGCGGCGGGCGGCATGGTTCGGCCGCGATGATCAAATGGACGCTCGCGTACAAGCCGAGCGATCCTGCCTTCCGGTTGATGTTCTCCAAGGACAGCCGCTTCCTCGCCGCGCTCGACGGCAACACGGTCACGGTGTGGAACGTCGAGGACGGATCGGAGGTGCTGGCGACACGGGCGGGCGCACCGTTCATCGGCTACTGGCGCATCGGGGCGCAGCATTTCGGGTTGCTCTCGAGCTACCAATACTACGACCTCGTCAACAGCGTGATCGAACTGCCGGATGGCTTTCGCTATGCGCAGCCGAGCAAGGATGCGCTGACCGCCGTCGCACCGGGTGGCGACTGGGCCTATCGCGTGCCGGTGCCGGCGCTGAACCGCACCGACTATCCGGTCAAGCTGGTCAATCTGCACACGAGCGAGAAACGCGAAGTCGATATCCGGTATAGCGGGATGGGCGAGGTTGCCGTGAACAACGATGCGACACGCGTGGCCAATTTGAGCATTTCTTTTCCGAATATCCATGTAAGACCCGTTCCGTGGGAGAAGACGAATAATAGAAGGGACATTTTCGTGCGCTTCAGTATCCCGATGTGGGACGCGCGTTCGCGAAAGAACATCTCAAGTATCATTGCAACATCCGAGCCGCGGCAGCTCTATTTTTCCCGTGCGCAAAGCGCGCTGATCGTCGTCGCGAAAGAAACAACTCGCAGCGACGGATCGCTGCAGTTCTTCGATGAGAGTAATGGCGCGCCGCTGTACAGCCTCACGCTGGGCGCCGGTGTGGTCGCCGACGATCTCAAAGGCCATTGGTTCGCCGTCGCGACCGGCGATAAAATCAAAGTCTATCGCGGGATGAACAACGCGGCGCTCGGCTACATCGCCGACCACGAAGTCAGTCGTCCAGCTCCAGCCACATCGCATTGAGCACCGCGAAGGCGCAGGCGAAGGCGAGACCGAGGACCCAGGTGAAGTACCACATCGTCAGTACGATCCGTGTTCGTCGATGTTGGAAACCCTGAAGCCGCCGCCCATCACGCGGTGGATCCAGGCGGTGTAGGCCAGAATGATCGGCAGGAAGATCAGCGCCGCGATCAACATGGTGCTGAGCGTCGTCTGCGTCGAGGATGCGTCCCACACCGTCAGGCTGGAATCCGG
>DATAHD010000077.1:0-8798 GCA_036263395.1 Rhizomicrobium sp.
CGGGTGCTGACGCGGTAGACGATGATGTCGGCCGGAACGCCGCCGATGGTCTCCGTCCCGTCGGCGCGGCAGGTCTTGCGCTCCCAATCCTTGGCGATCTGCACCGCGGCCGCCGCCGCATCGCGCGGCTTTTTCTTCCACTCGCCTTTGCCGCTGCGCGAGTAAATCGCATCGGGCAGCGAGACGACCTCCGCTTTGTCCTTAACCGTCGTCTGCATCATCAGCGTCACGGTCGAATGCCAGGGGACGCTGTTGCCCTTCAACAAAGCGGCGACCAACGGTTCGCAGCCATCGGCCAGCGCGGGCGTGCTGCACAGCCCGAACATCGCGGCGGCGGCTGCCAGCCAGAGACGAAACGATCTGCGGTCTTTGCTCATAGCGTCTCCCTCGCAGGAGGATGGTCTTTGAAATAGGGATCGCCTTTGGCGGTTTGCTCCATGATCGGCACGGCGTGCGCGATCAGTGCCGCCACGTCGAGCAGGTAGCTGTCGCTGTTGCCGACCTTGCCGTGGGCGCACAGCGCGGTGCCGTCGTGTCTCGCGATGAAGTCGTCGACGATCAGGGCGAAGAAGCGGTCGGGCCAGTTTGCGTGGGCGCCGGGGTCGGAGGAGTTGAACTCCTCACCCGGCACCCAGACGCGCTTGCCGTCGATCGTCAGCGGCACTTCGTATTTCACGACGATCTTGTCCGGAAAGTCGGCGATTGTTTCGGCGTAGTGCATCAGGGTGACCTGATCGTGGTCGGAGCCGAGCAGCAGCAGCTTGCCGTTCGCCTGCACCAGCTTCTCGAACGGCGTGCCGAGGCCAAAGGGATAGCGTTGAGTTTGCTCGCTCACCAGCCAGCCGGCGCGTGCGCCGCGGGCGCCAACGCGCACCGACACACTGTCGCTTACCATCGAGCCGGGCCAGGTGCGGAAGAATTCGCACAGCGCGCCGTTGTCGCGATTGGCGCGCGTCGCGTGCTTGTCGAACGCCGGCAGATGCGCACGCAGCGCTGCGGCTTCCTCCGCGCTCGTCTTCGGGCGGCCGATGTCGTCATAGCCGTCGGGACAGCCGAGCAGCATCATCATTGTGCCGTCCGGCGATACCGCCTCGACGATCGCCTGATGAATCTCATCCGGCCCGCCATAGACCGGCCCGACCGAGCGCACCGACGCGTGCACCATCACCGTGTCACCGGGCGCGAGGCCCAGTGCGTGCAAATCGGCGATCAGCGATGAGCGGGAAAACGGCATCTTACTTCAGAAGGTAACACACCTTCGTTTCGAGCTTGGCCGGATCGTCGGTCCAGTCGCCGTAGATTTCCCAACTGGCGTTGCCCGTACGCCGGCCATTCGCTTTGATCCAGGCGGTTACGGCAGCGTGGGTCTCGTGCAGCTTTTCGTAGGGGCCGATGTGGACGGCGGTCGCGACTTTGCCGGGCGGGAGCCAGGAGCAGAACACCTCGCCGGCCCCGTCGAAGGCGTTCGCTGCCTCGACGCAGAACTCGACCGCGAGAAGGTCGTCCAGCTTCGGCTCTTCGTGCCGGTAGAAGAAGATGTTGTGCGCGCCGGGCTTACGCAACTCCGGCCGCGCCGCGAGGAAGGCGTAGACCTTGTCGAGATGCTCGCGGAAGCGCGCGCCGACCTTGCCGGGCGGCACGCGCTCGAACACCGCCGCCATTGGCCGCGCCTCGAACTCTTCGATAACGACCTTCGGCGTCATTGTATCAGGCGACGAGAAGCTTCTCGCGCGTCGCCCAGTCCAGCGTCTTGTTCAGCGCCGTCTCGAAGCGCACGAAGAGTTCGTCGATGTCCGGCTTGTCGATGATGAGCGGCGGGCAGAACGCGATGCGGTCCTGCATCATCGGGCGGATGATGAGGCCCGCCTCCTGCGCGAAGCTGGCCAGCGTCGGACCGGCTGCTTTCGCCGGATCGAAGTTCTTGCGGTTCTTCTTGTCGGCGACGAGTTCGACACCGCCGAGGAGACCCACGCCCACCGTCTCGCCGATCAGCGGATGCTCGATCAGCGCGCGCACCTTGCTCTGGAAATACGGCGCGACCTTGCGGACGTGCTCCAGGATCTTGCGCTCCTGATAGATCTCTAGGGTCTTCACCGCGACGGCGGCGCTGACCGGATGGCCGGAATAGGTGAAGCCGTGGCCGAAGGTGCCGATCTTGCCGGATTCTTCTTCGATCACTTCAGACAGTTCCGGCGACAGGATCACCGCGCTGATCGGCAGGTACGCACTCGACAGCGCCTTGGCGACCGAGATGCTGTCCGGCTGGAAACCGAACGTGGTGCAGCCGAACCATTCGCCGGTACGGCAGAAGCCGGTGATCACTTCGTCGTCGATCAGCGGGATGTTGTGCTTCTTCAGCACCGCGACGATCGCGGGGAAGTAGCCCTTCGGCGGCATGATCACGCCGCCCGCGCCCATCACCGGTTCGGCGATCATCGCGGCGATGGTGTCGGCGCCTTCCTTCTCGATCAACGCATCGAGGTTCGCGGCCATGCGGGCGGAGAACTGCTCCTCCGTCTCACCCGGCTCCGCGTTGTGATAGTGGTGCGGGCAATCGGCGTGGATCGCAAAGTTCAGCGGCAGGTCGAAGCTGCGATGGTTCGCCGGCAGGCCGGTGAGCGAGGCGCTGGCCAAAGTCACGCCGTGATAGGCCTTGGTGCGCGAGAGAATCTTTTTCTTCTTCGTCTGGCCGCGGGCGTTGGCGGCGTACCACGCCATTTTGATCTGGGTGTCGTTGGCTTCCGAGCCGGAGTTCGCGAAGAACACCTTCCCGACCGGGAACGGCACCAGCTCTTTCAGCTTCTCCGCCAGCGCGATCGCCGGCTCATGGCTCTTGGCGCCGAACAGGTGGCCGAAGGCGAGCTTCTTCATCTGCTCCGCAGCGACGTCGGCGAGGATGGTCTCGCCCCAGCCGAGCGCGGTGCACCACAGCCCCGCCATCGCCTCGATGTAGTCCTTGCCGTGCTCGTCATAGACGCGCACGCCCTTGCCCTTGTCGATCACCAGCGATCCGGTGTCGCGGAATTTCACGAGGTTGGTGTAGGGGTGCAGAACGCTCTGCACGTCGCGCATCTGGGAGTTGGACAGCATCGGAAGGGCTCTTGGAAGGGTGGATTACCGCACTGTGTCATGGTTCCGGCGGGCCTTCCACCACGGCCGCCGCAGGGCTGATCCCCGCAGTTTGGGCGGCTTTTTCGCCCCGCCGGTGCATCGGGTTTGCACTATCGGCTTAACGCGCGATTAGCCGTAGGCCGAGGCCGGATGCGCAATGTTACAAATCGGAAAGCGTGCCGGCGCGATGATGCACAACCGGGAGGGGACGGCATGCGGGCTTCGGGTGGTTTTGGACGGCGGGTGACCAGCAGCGCGACAGCGGCTCCGGTCATGCGCCCAGCCATGGCCGCAGCCGCTGCAGCAACCGCCGCGCCGGTTCGCGCCTCAGCACCAGCGTCTCCAGAGATTGAGAGCGAGGCGGCGGTCAGCAGCGGCATGTTCGTGCCGTGGGTTACCACCGGCATCATGCTCGCCATCATCGCGGTGTTCTGGGCGGAGCTGCACTACGCCGTCACCCCGACCAAGGACATGGCGCCCAGTCTTCGCACCATCGTGGCGCTCGGTGGGGTCAGCCGCGATCTCGCATTCGGCAAGGACGAGTGGTGGCGCATCTTCACCGCGCCGCTGATGCATGGCGGGCTCGACCACATCGTCGGCAACGGCATCGCGCTGTTCTTCGCCGCGCTCAATCTGGAGCGCATGGTCGGCGCGCGCTGGCTTGGCGCGCTGTTCTTCCTCGGCGCGCTCGGCGGTGTCGCGGGTTCGCTGATCGGCAATCCACACGACATGGTCACGGTCGGCGCGTCGGGCGCGATCATGTGTCTGCTCGCGGCGCTGATCGTGCTCAGCCTCGACAGCAACGTCGTGAAGAAGCCGGCGCGTATTCAGCGCATCGCGTTCTTCCTGTTGATCCCGTCGCTCGCGCCGGCAGCGGCCGGCACGATGATCGATATCTCCGCGCATATCGGCGGCTGCGCCATGGGCATCGTGCTGGGTTTTCTGATTCAGATCACCTGGAAAGAAGAGAGCGACAAACCGGGCCTCGAAGGTGCGGCCGGGTTCACCAGCGCGGCGGGTGCGCTACTCAGCATGATCGGCTTTGCGCTGGTGGCGCAGCATTTCGAGGCGAGCAAGGTGCACGCCGCGGCCAACGTGCCCGACCTGCAGCTGATGTCGGAAGCCGATCTGCCCGCCGATGCGAAAGAGGCGGACAAAAAGTCGTCGGATCTGGTGCGCAAATTCCCCGACGATCCGCGGGCGCATTTCTTCCGCGCCGTCTACTACCTGCGCGGCCAGGACCTGACGAGCGCGCAGTCCGAACTGCGCACCGCGCTATCGGAAAAGAGAGTGCTGGACGCGCTGCCGGCGAGTTTCACGGCGACGATCAAGATCGTGCTGGCCGCGACATTGGTTGAGCAAGGCCGCATCGACGATGCGACGACGACGGCGAAGGATGCGTGCGATCTCGCGCGCGATCAAAGTGATCTCTACGACATCCTGCACCGGCTACAGGCGGTGAACGTCTGCCCCACCGACAATTAGAAGAGGAAACTGGCCAGCCGCCCCGGCAGGCGGTGATCACGCAGCATCCGACACCCGCAGTGTCGATTCCGACTCCGCCACCATCTCGATTTCATCGAAAGCTTTGCGAACGCAGCCCCACAGTCGGCTTTCCGCCACCTGCCCGGTGTCGGTCAGGTGCTGCACCATCGAACGAACGATCTCATCGGCCCGCTCGCCGAAGCGATCGAGAAGCTGATCGCGCAGGCGCTTGATTTCCATCACCTGCAACGGTTCGCCCGCCAGGCAGGTGGGATGTGGGCAATCGGCCAGGCAGGGAACAACGGGTTGCATTTTGGGCCTTCCGCGAAACGAAGGCCCTCATGCAACCACGCACAACCACACAGTGCTATTCCGGTTGTTTGCGGACGGCAAAGTTTGCCTAGCACATCCGCAAGTCAGCCGACGTTAGTCCTTGGCGTTGCACTTCGCGAGGTGGTCGGCGTCGAACGAGTCGGTCGCCGTGGCGTAGGCCGTAACGGTGGCGCCGCTCTTCTGCGCCAGGACCTTGCACTCCGACACGGTGTTCGACTCACGCGGGATCGAGTGCGTGGTGCAGGTGGTGCCGTCGCACTTCCAGACGGTGTGGTCGCTGACGATGGCCGACTTCGCGGACGCGGCAGACAGCGTGGCGGTGATGGTCGGCGGCACGGCATAGGCCGCGGTCGAGACGAGAAGCGATGCCGTAACGGCGATGAGGAAACGAGACACGGAAGCCCCCAGAGTAGCTTGCGGCGCACCTGCCCTGCCCGGACCCGCCCGAACGCTCCAATCAGGTGCACCTTAGCGACGCTAGGTCCGCGCCAGACAAAGTGTCAATTGACTGGACACTGTGTCTTTTCAACGCATACCGCAGTGCAGCAATTCGGCGGCAACATCGTGACGCTGTCAACCGATCACTTGATAGAATCTTCGCAATGAACGACGCTGAGGCCACACTTCAGAGGCGAGACGATCGATGACGAAGCCGCTCCGCGCCCCGTCACAGACCCCCGTCATTCCGATCCGCGATGCGCAGAAAGCGCTGACGCACGGCCGGATTCTGAACGCTGCCCGACGCCTATTCTTCGAGCGCGGCTTCCACATCACGACCATCGACGAGATCGCCTGCGCCTCCGGCGTGCAGCGTTCGACGGTCTATCTCCACTTCCGCGACAAGAGCGCGATGCTGGACGAGATCGCGGACGAATACCTGCCGCACGGCGTGGCGCTGATGGAAAAGCTTCCCGGCCCCTGTCCGACACATGGCGAAATCCTGAACTGGCTCGAAGAGGCGGTGAAGCTGGTCGATACCGACCGTGTGCCGCTCTCCATCATCCGCGAGGTGTGGGTGTCGTCGTCGCCGGAGCTCGCGAACCTCAATCCCTTCAAGAAGAAGATGCTGGCTGGCCTCGCGAAGAATGTGCCGGCGTTCGGCGCAGCACGCGAGGAAGACAACCTCGAGGCCTTCGCCGCCGCGAGTCTCCTGCTCATGCAGACTGACATCGCCTGCAACAGCATCGTTCATGGCGGACGCACGCCCTACAACCTGATGCTGCTCGATCGCGTCGCGGCAAACATGGAAGCCTTCATCAAGCGCTACAACGCCTGCTGATTCCTTCAGGAATGAGCGCCAGCGCATCGGCATAGCTATGCCCGAGCAGCTGCGCCATGCCGATCAATGCGGCGACCGAACGGGCCGCCATTTTCTTCATCACCTGATTGCGATGCGCCTTCACCGTGATGTCGGTAACGCCCATGGCAGCAGCGATTTCCTTGTTGCGGCGGCCACTGATGACATGCGCCATGAGCTCGCGTTCGCGCGCCGTGAGAGTCTGAAAGCGGCTGTGCAGGGTTTGCTGCATCTTGCGGGTATGGCGACGCTGTTCGTCGATGCGCGCGGCCTGGAGGATAGCGTCAAGCAATTCTTGTTCGTCGAATGGCTTGGAGAAAAAATCGAGCGCACCGGCCTTCATCGCGCGCACCGCCATACGGGCATCGCTATAACCGCTGATAAAAATAGCCGGCGGCGCTCCGTCGATACGAACAAGATCTTCGTACAGTTCGATACCGCTGCGATCCGGTAGGCGAACATCGATCACGAGCACATTGAATGACTCCGCACTCGCACTTGCGTTTTGCAGCGCCGATTCGCTGGGAAACGACTGCGTCTCGAGCCCAACCGATGAAAGCAACGCTTCCATCGAGGCGCAAAAGGCCGGATCGTCATCGACGACGGCGACAACCGTCGTGCCACGCCGATGCACACTTCCATTGCGGGCCGCGATACCTTGCGCAGTCCCCTTTTTTGGCAACGCGCGCGCAGCCATTCGACAGCCCAGAAAACTCACCCCATGCAGCGAGTATCAGAGATTGGGCGGTAAAGCATTGATCCAAATCACGTTCTAAGCCGGTAAAGAGGCGGAGTCAGATTATCAAAAAGTATAACACCTATAATCCTTTGTGACAGTTTTCATAACGCGCGTTACATTGTGCAGTGCCGCGCGTTCGAGGGCGGGCCATGGACCTCGAACACTGCGAATGAGGCAAAGCCACGGTGCCGCGCTTCTACTTTCACGTCATTGAGGTCGCCTCTGACAGAACGTTCAGAGACGATGCCGGCGAAGCTTTCGCAGGACGCGAAGCAGCCATGGCGCACGCTGCCATGATGCTGCACGAACTGACCGCCGAGTTCGAAGAAGGCTCGGCCTTTTGCATCGACGTGATGAACGAGCACGGCCAATCGATCGGCGTGATCGCAAGCCGGGCCTGAGGCGAACTCAGCTGCCAGCGCTCCGGCGCGGGATTTCGACCGCGAAGACCCAAGCGTAGCCGATCGAAAGGTAGATGCAGGCGGCGATCGCCGGGATCACCAAGTAGAGCGCTTCCTTGAAATCGAAGAACAGCGCGACGCCCGCGATGGCTGGCAGCAAGGTGCCGGTGTTGGTTAGAGTGAAGCGCACGATGCGCGGGAAGCGGCTCGACAGTACCATCGAGTTTTCGTCTTCGGGGAAGTTGCGGCGGAAGACCGTAATGCCGGTGAGCACGCCGACACCGGCAATGATCCACTCGATGCCGAGCACCCAGCCGGGCTGCCCCGGCACCAGCGCGACGAGACCCACCAGCAGAATCTCGAACTGCAGGAACAGCGCAGTGAAGGCGCGGCTGAGGTAACCGCGAGCTTTGACGATGTTGTCGAGGCTAATGGTGAGACCGACAAACAGCAGCCCGGCCAAGGTCGCACCAGCACCGGCAACGGCAGCGAAGAAGTCATGCCAGGCGAGGATGTCGGCGGCGGTCATGACCCGACGTTATTCGCCACACCCCTCGCTTGTCATCCCGCACGCAATGGGCGCAGCACGAACCGGTGTTACTCCACTCTCCCTCCCGATCGTCATGGCCGGTCGGGTCAGAGCGAAGCGGAGACCGTACCGGCCACCCATTGCCTCGACTGTTTGAAGCGTTGTCTGGCTGATGCATCTACCCATCTGGCGTAGCGGCAATGGGTGGCCGGTACGCCCTACGCTGCGCTACGGGTCGACGCGACCATGACGACTTTGAAGAAAAATGCTTGAACCATCAGCGGAGGCGCTGGGGCAGCTTTTAAGCAGCACTTGCAACAGCACGCGATTGTTGGAAACGCTTTCCCGAGCAGCAAAACAACGAGGAAAGCGCGTGAAGGATTTCAGAGGCAAGACGGCGTTCGTCACCGGCGGGGCGAGCGGCATCGGGTTTGGCATGGCGCGGGCGTTCGGGCGTGAGGGAATGAACGTCGTGATCGCCGACCTCAACCTCGCTTCCGCAAAGGCAGCGGTCGAGAAGCTGGCGGCGGAGCAGATCAAGGCCGTCGCCGTGAAGGTCGACGTCACCGAGCGCGCCAGCATGAAGAGCGCGGCGCTGGAAGCCATTGCCGCGTTCGGCAAGGTGCATGTGCTCTGCAACAACGCCGGCATCGGTGTCGGCGCGGCGTTCGGTGCGATGCCGGAAGGCGACTGGGACTGGGTGATCGACGTCAACCTGAAGGGCGTCGTCTATGGCGCCGAGACGTTCGTGCCGCTGATCAAGAGTCACGGCGAAGGCGGTCACATCGTCAACACCGCCTCGCTCGCCGGCATGTTCACCGGGCCGGGGATGGAAGCGTATTCGGCGACCAAGTTCGCCGTCGTCGCGATGAGCGAAGGCTGGGCGATGCAGCTGTCGCCGCA
>DATAHD010000078.1:0-14766 GCA_036263395.1 Rhizomicrobium sp.
GAGCCGCGCATGGAAGACATCGCGCAGTCGATCAGCCGCGAGATGGGGGCGCCCATCGCCATCGCCCGCGGCTCGCACGCGCCGCAGGGGCTCGGCCATTTCCGCGAAGCCATCGCGGTGCTCAAAACCTTCCGGTTTGAAGAGCCGCAGAACGATGGTCGCGTGGTGCGCGAGCCCATCGGTGTTGCCGCGCTGATCACGCCGTGGAACTGGCCGATGAACCAGATGGCCTGCAAGATCGCGCCCGGACTCGCCGCCGGTTGCACGATGGTGCTGAAGCCGAGCGAGATCGCACCGCTGAGCGGTCACATCCTCGCCGAAGTGTTGCACGACGCTGGCGTCCCGCCCGGCGTGTTCAACTTGGTCGACGGCCTCGGCCCCGAAGTTGGCGAAATCCTCGCGCGACATCCCGATGTCGACATGATCTCCATCACCGGCTCCAACCGCGCCGGCGCCGCCGTCGCCAAAGCCGCCGCCGACAGCGTCAAGCGCGTGTCGCAGGAGCTGGGCGGCAAGTCGGCCTGCATCGTGCTCGACGATGTCGATGCGCCGGCCATCGCGCGCGAGATCACGCTGCGCACGATGCGCAACAGCGGCCAGTCCTGCGCCGCCCTCACGCGCTTGCTGGTCCCCGCGAAACATCACGCCGCCGCGGTGGAAGCCGCCGCGAAAGCGACAACCGAAATCGTCATCGGCGATCCCGCCGACGAGGCCACGACGCTCGGCCCCGTATCCAGCAGCGCGCAATACGACCGTGTGCAGGGTTACATCGCGAAGGGGATAGAGGAGGGCGCCATCGTCGCCGCAGGCGGCCCCGGCAAACCGCAAGGCTTCGAACACGGCGCCTATGTCCGCCCCACCGTCTTCGCCAACGTGCGCAACGACATGGTCATCGCGCAGGACGAAATCTTCGGCCCCGTCATCTGCATCATCCCATACGAAACAGAAGACGACGCCATCCGCATCGCCAACGCCTCGCGTTATGGCCTCTCCGGCATGGTGCGGTCCGCCAGCCGCGAGCGGGCGCTGAAGGTCGCGCGCCGCATCCGCACCGGCATGATCCACGTCAATGAAACGAAGCCAGATCCCGGAGCACCGTTCGGTGGTTACAAGCACTCCGGCAACGGCCGCGAATGGGGCCGCTGGGGCCTGGAGGAGTTCCTCGAAACCAAGATGATCTTCGGCGCGCCGCTCGACTGAGCGCCAAAGTCTCTACGGAAGAATGGCGCGCGCCTTCAGCGCGTCGAAATTCCAGTCGATGCCGAGCCCCGGCGCGTCCGGCGCCAGCGCCATGCCGTTTTCGATGGTGAGGCCGGTGTGGGTCAGGGCGCGAAGCTGCGGGATGTGCTCGACATAGATCGCGTTCGGCACGGCGGCGCTGAGGCTGACGTGGATTTCCATCAGGAAGTGCGGTGCGACCTTTACGTTGAACGCTTCCGCCATGTGCGCCGTCTTCAGCCACGGCGTGATGCCGCCGATGCGGGCGACGTCCGGCTGAACGATCCCCGCGCCACCATGCTGCAGATATTCGCGGAAATGCGATGGCGAATAGATGCTTTCGCCGACGGCAATCGGAATAGAGGTGGCGCGGGCGAGCTGGACGTGGCCAGTGATGTCTTCGGCCGGTAGCGGCTCTTCCAGCCAGTACGGGTCGAACGGTTCGAGCAGGCGCGCGCGGCGGATGGCGTCGGCGGCGGTGAGCGACTGGTTGGCGTCGAGCATAATGTTGAAGCCGGTGCCGACGGCTTCGCGTAGTGCCGCGAGGCGGGTGCGGTCTTCGTGCGGATCGGGTTTGCCGACCTTGATCTTCACGCCGCTCCAGCCAGCCGCCTTCGCGCGCAGCGCACCGGCGATCAGCGTGTCGGTGTCGAGGTGCAGCCAGCCGCCTTCGGTATCGTAGACCGGTACGGCATCGCGGCTGCCGCCCGCCAGCTTCCACAACGGCTCATCGGCCCGCTTGCAGCGCAGATCCCACAGCGCGAGATCGACCGCGGCGAGGGCGAGGCTGGTGATCGCACCGACCGCAGTGGCATGCGTGTGCCAGAAAAGCTTCTGCCACACCGCTTCGACATCGCGGGCATCGAGACCGGCAAGCACTGGCAGCAGATCGCGCTCCAGCAGCGCCAGCACGGCATGGCCGCCGGTGCCGATGGTGTAGGAATAGCCGAGGCCGGTGCGGCCGTCGGTCTGCTCGACCTCGACGAAGATCGTCTGCTGTTTGACGAACGCCTGAATCGCATCGGTGCGCGGCGTTTCGGGCACCAGCTCCACCATGAAGCAGCGGGCGCGGCGGATGGTTGTTTTCTCGCTCATCGCATCAATCCGTGTGAAACACTTCGTCCATGGCCGCCCACCACTCGCCGTCCTTGCGGGTTTCGAACGGCTCCTGGCACGGATCGGTCAGCGCCCACCATTCGCGCGTCTTCTCATGCGCCGCCATCGCGGCGGCATCGGCGGCAAGGTCGGTGCCGTGATACTCCCAATAGCCGAACAGGATGTTCTCCGGCTGCTTCAGATAGATCGAGTAGTTGCGGATGTTCGACGCCGCAATCTGGGCCAGCACCTCCGGCCACGCTTCGCGGTGCAGGCGCAGATACTCTTCGACCTTCTCGTCTTTCAGTTTGATGCACATCGCCATGCGTTGCATGGGCCGCTCCCTATTGGTTCGACCAGCCGCCGTCGATGAAGAAGCACTGGCCGGTGGTGAAGGATGCTTCGTCGGAGGCGAGATAGACGGCGATGGAGGCGATCTCCTCTGCTGTGCCGATGCGGCCCATCGGCTGCCGTGCGGCGAACGCCTTGTACGCGGTGTCGAAATCGCCGGTCGCCGACAGCCGCTGGCGCAGCGACGGCGTGTCGACCGTGCCGGGGCAGATCGCGTTGCAGCGAATGCCCTTCTGCACGTAATCCGCCGCGATGGCGCGCGTCATGCCGACGACCGCCGCTTTGCTCGCGCCATAGGCGAAGCGATTGGGCACGCCCATTGTCGCGCCCGCGACAGAGGAGATGTTGACGATGCTGCCGCTGCCGCGCGTCAGCATGCCGGGCAGCGCCGCCCGCATGACGCGAAACATCGCTTTGACGTTGAACTCGAACGAACGGTCGAAGTCCTCATCGCTGCATTCGAGAATGGTGCCGCCGGCAACCCATCCCGCGCAGTTGAAAAGAATGTCGGGCGTGCCGATCTCTGCAAACGCCGCTGTGATATCAGCCTGATCGAGCACGTTCAGCCGTCGCGTGCGGCAGCCCTCGAGGCTTGCGAGACCTTTCTCATCGACGTCCGTCGCCCACACGGTTGCACCTTCTGCCGCGAACCGCTCGGCGGTGGCGCGACCGATGCCGGCCGCCGCAGCGGTAACCAATGCCGTCTTTCCGGCCAGTCTTTGCGACGACATGGTCGGCGCTCCCCTCTATCCAGATGCGATCTCTTCGCTAGCATAGGCGGGTCGCTCAAGCCGCCGCAAACACGCAATGTCATCGCACGCACGCCAGAAGGTGCTGGTCCTCTATCTCGCGAACTCGGCGCTCGATTCGCCAGTGGTCGGCTGGGCGCAATATGACGGGACGGGCGAGACGTTTCACATGGCGGGCGATGCCGATCAGCCACCGTACAAGACGGGCCTTGCGGCGCTACGCGACGGCTGGCGGTTGTTTCAGGCGTCGCAGCTTCTGCCGCATGCGCGCGGCGAGGAGTTCGATCTCGCTTATCTGAAATACGAATTTTATTTCGAAAAGTTGTGTGAGGTGACGGCATGAGCGAACCCCAACTGCTGTCGAGCCAGGACGTTGCGCGCTTCGTGGCGCGCGGCTTCCTGCGCTTCGATGCCGTGGTGCCTGACGCGATCAACGCGCAATTCATGCGCGAGGCGGGTGAGGTCGGCGCGGCAGAGGCCGGTGGCGGTCTGCGCAAAGTCTATGGCGAGGCGTTGGCTGCGAATGCGATTCCGGAAGCCGCTGCGGGCACGCCGCTCGCACAGACTTATGTGCCGGGTTCGGCGATTGCGAAGCTGCTCGATCTGCCGCTGGTGCGCGGCGCGCTGCAGAGCCTGTTGGGGCCGGAGCCGATCTTCGACCATCACTTCCTGCACATCACATTTCCACCCGCCTATCACGCCGGCGGCGAGAGCGTGTCGCAGCATCTGCATCAGGACTCCACGATCGATCCCAAGGAAGGGTTCGATGTGCAGATGATGTATTACCCACACACGATCACGCGGCCGATGGGCGGCACGCGCTTCGTGCCGGGCACGCACTTGCGCAAGGTGAGTGAGGTCGCGGTCGGCCGGTATCAGAACATGCTGGGGCAGCAGCACATGGTATGCGAAGCGGGAACGCTGTTGTTCCTGCACCACGGCATCTGGCACGGGGGAGGCGTGAACGTGTCGGATCGCACGCGCTACATGTTCAAGATCCGCATGCGGGCGAGCACGCGCCAGACGCGGCGCTGGGCGATCGAGGACTACGCGCCGCCGGAGCAGCAGCGCGCCATCTTCTACCGCAAAGCACCGCCCGCGCCGGACACGGTGGAAACGATCCTGACGACGCCGGAGCCGTGGTTCGAGCAGGACACCGGCCGTCTGGAGTTCGTCAACCGCATCAAGCTGTGGCGCTACCTAACCGAAGACCCGACCTACGACGCCGATTACTGGCTGACACGCCTCGACCCGGTGCCACGGGTGGGCAACCTGTGACATAGCCGGCAGGGTTGACGGCCCCCTCAATATGAACGATGTTTATATTGAGTTTAGCTGGCAGCCGCAGTGTCCGCCGACGCATCGAACATGGTGAAACTGGCGGACTACGCCCCGCCGGAGTTCGAGATTCCGAAAACGGACCTCGACGTCACGCTCGACGCGGCGCGCACAATCGTCCGCAATCGCATGCGCATCCGCCGCGCCGCCGGCACGGCCGCTAACGCGCCGTTGCGCCTCGACGGCGTGCGGATGGAGTTGCTGCGCGTCGCGCTGAACGGCGAGCCGCTTGGGCCTAATCGGTATACGGTCGATGCCGAAGGGCTCACGCTCGCCGATGTGCCGGACGATTTCGAGCTCGAGATCGACACCGCCTTTTCGCCGGCCAAAAACACGACGCGTCTCGGCCTCTTCGAACTCGGCGGCAAGCTCGCGTCGCAATGCGAGGCGGAAGGCTATCGCAGCATCACCTACGGCCTCGACCGGCCGGATGTACTTTCGACCTATCGTGTGAAGCTCACCGGCGATAAGGCGACGTACCCGCATCTGCTCTCCAACGGCAACAGGATCGCGAGCGGCGAAGGCGAGGGCGGCACGCATTGGGCGGTGTGGCACGATCCGTTCCCCAAGCCGAGCTACATTTTTGCCATCATGGCGGGCGACTGGGGCGTCCTTGAAGATAGCTACACCACCAAGTCCGGCCGCAAGGTCGCCATCGCCATCTATGCCGACAAGGACCTGATCCCGCGCTGCGATTTCGCGATGCAGGTCGTGAAGCGCAGTTTCAAATGGGATGAAGACACCTACGGTCTCGAATACGACCTCAATAGCTACGCCATCGTCGCGCTCACCGGTTGGGCGGGTGCGATGGAGAACAAGGGCCTCAACCTCTTTGAAGCCCACGGCATCATCACCGATCCCGAGATTACCACCGACAACGACTACGTCATCATCGAACGCATCATCGGACATGAGCAGTTCCACAACTGGACCGGCAACCGCGTCACCTGCCGCGACTGGTTCCAGCTCTGCCTGAAGGAGGGCCTGACGCGTTTTCGCGATCAGCACTTCATCGAAGACAAGATGGCCGAAGGCGTGTGGCGGGTGGAGATCGTGCAGCAGCTACGCCGCAACCAGTTCCCGGAAGACGAAGGCGCCAACGCGCACGCGATCCAGCCGGCGGCCTATGCCGATATCGACAACTTCTACACCAACACGGTCTACGACAAGGGCGCCGAAGTTATCCGCATGCTGCGCGCGCTGCTCGGCCCCAAGACGTTCCGCGCCGGGTTCGATCGCTACATCGCCGCCAACGACGGCAAGGCCGCAACGACCAATGATTTCGTCAGCGCGATGGAGCAGGCATCGGGCCGCGATCTCTCGCAATTCCGCAACTGGTACTTCCAGGCGGGCCGCCCGCGCGTCACCGCGCGCGGTGCATATGACGCCGCCGCGAAGCGCTACACGCTGAACCTCGCGCAGGTGAACCCGCCCACACCGGGCCAGGCGGTCAAGGAGCCGTTTCACATTCCGATCAGCGCAGGGCTGATTGCGCGTGATGGCAAGGCGCTGCCGTTCAAGACAAACGGCGCGACCTCGGACGCCACGGTGATCGAACTCACCAAGCCCGAGCAGACGATCGTATTCGACGATGTCGCCGCCGAGCCGATCCCGTCGCTGCTGCGCGGTTTCTCCGCCCCGATCTCGCTCGATGCCGGGCTCTCCGACGACGATCTGGCCACGCTCCTCTCAGCCGACAGCGATCCCTTCGCGCGGTGGGATGCGGCGCAGACCTTGTGTGTCCGTCTTGTCCGTCGCCTCGCCGCCGAACGCGCCGCTGGCAAACAGATGCAGGTGCCGGAAAGCTTCATCGCCGCGATGGGCCGCGTGCTCGATGCCGCCCACATCGACAAGCTCGCCCGCGCCCATCTGCTGACCATCCCGGATGAGCCGATGCTCAGCGAAGGCCTCAGCCGCATCGATCTCGATGGCCACATGGCCGCCCGCGCCCTGCTGCGCCAGACCATCGCGAGCACCTTCAAACAGAAGATGCTGGGCCTCTATGACGCCAATCGCGAAACCGGCGTCTATGCGCCGGACATCGAAGGCATCTCGCGCCGCAAATTCCGCAACACGATCCTCGATCTGCTGACGTCACTCGGCAGCGAGGACGTGGCGCAGCTTGCGCTCGCACAGGTGAAGACCGCGCGCAACATGACCGATCAGTTCGAGGCGCTGTGCTATCTCACGCACCTCGACCGCCCCGAGCACACCGACGCTGTCGCCTGGTTCTACGACCGCTGGAAGGCCCATTCTACCGTCGTCGACAAATGGTTCAACGCCCAGGCGCTGTCCCGCGCCCCCGGCGCAGTCGACCGCATCACGGCACTGGAAGAGCATCCGGCGTTCGACTTCACCAACATGGCGCGCGGCATGCTCTATTACGGCGGCTTCTTCCGTCAGAACCGTGTCGCGTTCCATGACATCTCCGGCAAGGGCTATGAATTCCTCGCCGACCGGCTTCTCATGATCGACAAGCTCGGCCGTGCCGGTTCGACCTACATCATGCCGCAGATCAATCAGTGGCGGCGCTACGACGACAAGCGCCAGTCGCTGATGCGCGGCGCGCTCGAACGCGTCGCCAACACTGAAGGCATCTCCAAAGGCCTTCGCGAAAACGTCGACAAAGCACTCAACTGAGGTCCCCATGAAATCGCTCGTCGAAATCGCTGACAACGTCCGCAAGGGCGAATGGAAGGCCACCGACATGGTGCGCGATGCCTACGCCAAGATCGACGAGCGCAACCCGGCGCTCAACGCTTTCGTTATGACGGAACGTGACCGCGCCTATGCCGCTGCCGAGGAAGTCGATGCCAAGGTCGCGCGCGGCGAAGATCCCGGTCCGCTCGCCGGCGTGCCGTTCGGTGTGAAGGACCTGGAAGACACCGTCGGCTATCGCACGACGCAGGGCTGCCTGTTCATGATGGATACGCCGGCGAAGACCGCGGACTCGCCGCATGTCGAGCGCCTGAAAGCGGCCGGTGCCATTGTCGTCGGCAAAACCGCGACGGCAGAGTTCGGCATGGACAGCGCCGTCTTCACCAAGGCATGGGGCGTCACGCGCAATCCGTGGAATCCGGAGATGACACCGGGCGGTTCGAGCGGCGGCTCATCATCCGCCGTGGCGGCAGGCATGGTGCCGTTTGCGACATCCACCGATGGCGGCGGTTCGATCCGCCAGCCTGCGGCTTACACCAACCTCATCGGCCTCAAGCCGAGCCACGGTCGCATCGCCAAGCGCGACGGTTTTGCCAACTGGTCGGTGCACGGCACCGTAACGCGCTCCGTTGCCGAGCACGCCCGCTATCTCGACGTTGCTGCCGGTCCCGACGATCGCGACCGCCAGTCGCTGCCGCAAAATCCCTACAAGTACGAAGACATCATCGAAACGCTCGACGTCGCCGGCATGCGCGCCGTCTTCACACCCGATTGCGGTTACGCCGTCGTCGAGCCGGAGGTTGTCGATCTCGCGCGCAAAGCGGCGACACGCCTCATCACCGCCGCAAAGCTCACCGAGCTCGACGAGAAATTCCACCACACCAACATCCTGCGCGACTGGGGTGCGCTGAACCTCGGTACGCTCGAAGCCGACTTCACCCGTGACGGCATCTTGCCCGACGGCTTCGACAAGCTGGCTGAGACGACGCAGTTCTACATCAACCGCGTCCGCTCCCGCCGCGATGAGATCGATTTCAAGAAGTCCTGGGCACAGGTGACGAAGCTCAACTATGAGGTCGCCGACTTCTTCAAAACACACGACCTGCTGCTCTCGCCCGCCACCGGCTGCAAGCCGTACAAGGCCGACAGCATTCCGTTGCAGGTAATTGATGGCCGCGACGCCAGCGAAACCGGTGTGGAGCCGTTCGGCATGCTGGCCAATGCGTGCTGGAACCCGTCGATCTCGATTCCCGCGGGGCTCACCAGCGATGGTTTGCCGGTAGGCCTGCAGATCACAGCGCGCCGTCACCGCGACGACATTCTTCTCAGGCTTGCGCGCATCTATGAAGAGGCATTCCCCTGGACATATCCTTGGGACTGATCGGACCGCAAAGGTTTACCGCACGGGTCGCGTTCGATAAGGCCAAGGTTTCGTTAAGCCTGTTTTTCTTGCACATCGGCGCAGAATGTTTTTGATCGTGCGCTGACAAATGTGTCTGGGATTAACTTGATCCTAGCGGGCGACAGCAACAATCCGGCCAGATCATCCCGCCGGATCTTCATATGTCTGCCAACGCTTCGACCACGCGTATAATCGCCTATCTTGCCGTTGCTGCGCTTTCGATCGCGATTCTGGATTGGGGCAGTCTGTATCTCGTCAAACACG
Source organism: Rhizomicrobium sp. (assembly GCA_036263395.1). Taxonomy (GTDB): domain Bacteria; phylum Pseudomonadota; class Alphaproteobacteria; order Micropepsales; family Micropepsaceae; genus Rhizomicrobium. The sequence continues at coordinate 9,076 of DATAHD010000078.1, forward strand.
ACTTCCACGTCGCCACCTTGTGGCCGGCAAAGGGCGTGCTGCTGGCGCTGTGCCTGGTGAATGCACGTCGCTTCTCGCTGCCCTTGCTTCTTGCTGGCACGCTGGGTTCAATCGTCGGCAAGCTCGCGGCCGGCGATGCGGTGGTCTACGCAACGATCAGCAGTACTATCTCCTCGACCGGCGTTGCCGTGGCAATCCCGCTGATCCGCCACTTCATGGGCGCCGATCCGGATTTCCGCGACTGGAAGAAGCTGCTCGCGTTTCTCGCCATCGCCTGCGCGGTGTCGGTGGTGACCGGCATTCCCGGCGCCGGCTTCTCCGTCTGGGCCCGTGGTGGCGACTTCGCAACAGGCTTCGTCAGCTGGACGCTATCCACCGGTCTCTCGTACGCCATTCTGACGCCAACCATCGTGCTGGCCATCACGCGCCAGCATCTGGATGACAGCCTCCGCCAGAAGAAGCGCAAGATCGCGCTATCCGTCGCTGGCGCATTCTTCGTCACGCTTGCCGTCTTCTCCCAGACGACGTTCCCGCTCACCTATCTGGTGCCGATTGCGCTGGTGATCGTGGCGCTGAACGCGGAGATCGAGGGCGTCGCCTGGGCGCTGCTGGTCATCGCCTTCGTCTCGCTGACCGCAACCGTGCTCGGCCATGGGCCTACCGCGCTGGTGGAGATGTCGGTCGGCTGGCGCGTGCTGATGGTGCAGTTCTTTCTCGCGGCGCTGACCCTCGGGATACTTCCCGCCGCGGCCGCGATCACCGAACGGCGCAAACTGCGCGACAAGCTCACCCGCTATCTCGGCGAACTCGAGCGCGCGACGCGTGCGGTGCGCGAGAGCGAAGAGCGTTTCCGTCTGATGGCGGATGGCGCGTCGGACATTGTCATGCAGAGCGATCTGCAGGGCCGGATTGTCTATGTGTCGCCCTCGGTTGAACACATCACGGGGCTCCAACCGTCCGATGTGGTCAATCATTTGGCGCTGGATTTGATCCATCCACAGGACCGTCAGGCGATGGCCGCAGCCATTGCAGATGTCGTTGAAGACGTGCCGGCCAAGGCGGGGCCGCGGGCCACCGCTTATCGCACACGCCGCAAAGACGGCCAGCAAATCTGGCTGGAGTCGCATCCGACGGCGATGCGGGACGCGAGCGGGCGGGTAACCGGTATCCAGGACATCGTCCGCGACATCACCGATCGCAAGCGGCTCGAAGCCGAACTGGTCGAGGCGCGCGAGCGTGCCGAAGCAGCGGCTGCCGCGAAAGCCGAATTCCTTGCCAATATGAGCCACGAGTTGCGCACGCCGCTCACCGGCATCATCGGCTATTCCGATCTCCTCCATCGCAACAAGCATCTGGACGACAGTGCGCGCCAGCAGGTCGAGAGCATCCAGTCGGGCAGCCGTTTGCTGCTCGCCATCATCAACGACGTGCTCGACTTCTCGAAGCTCGAGAACGGCCAGCTGCAGTTCAACGCGGAACCGGTGCGCCCGGCGGAAATCGCGCGCGAAGTGAACGACCTGCTCAGCGCGCAGGCAAAGGCCAAGAAGGTGCGCCTCCAGCTCAACTGGCCGACATCGCTGGCTGGCAAGTTCGTCGCGCTCGATCCGCATCGCTTCCGCCAGGTTCTGCTGAACCTTGTCGGCAACGCCGTGAAGTTCACGGAAACCGGCATCGTGAAGGTCAATATCGAATACGACGCCGACACGACGCTTCTGCGCTGTGAGGTGGAAGACACCGGCCCGGGCATCTCCGAGGACGACCTCGGCCGCCTGTTCCAACGCTTCGTGCAGGCTGGCGAGGCGAAGGCGCGCAAGGCGGGCGGCACGGGCCTCGGTCTCGCCATCTGCAAAGCGATTACCGAAGGCATGGGCGGTACGATCGGCGCACGCTCTGTCGTCGGAAAAGGCTCCGTCTTCTGGTTCGAAGTCCCCGCACCGCTGCAAGGCCGGTTCGAAACCGCGGGCGCTGCGGGCGGCGAACTGGTGACGAAGCGCCCCGCGAAGGTGATGATCGCCGACGACAACATCGCCAACCGTGCGTTGGTGATCGCGGCCCTGGAGCCGCAGGTGAAGGTGATCGAAGCGCGCGACGGTATCGAGGCTGTCGCGATCGCTGCGAAAGAACCGTTCGACGTGATCCTGATGGACATGCGCATGCCGGGCCTGAACGGCGAAGAGGCGCTCCAGCGCATTCGTCAATCCGACGGGCCCAACGTCGAGACGCCCATCGTCGCGTTCTCCGCGAGTGGCGACAACGCGGCGCTGCGCGAAGCGGGCTTCGACGGCTGCATGGGCAAACCGTTCAAGGTCGATGACCTGATTGCATGCGTGGCGAAGTTCAGTGGGACGGAAGCCGCGCGCCGGGCGGCGTAAGACCAGCGGCTAGCCTGCGCCCGCCATCACTTTGGCGCCGGTGCCGTCGACGAAGGTCAGAACCACGTCTTCGCAGAACTGCCGGATTTCCGTTCGGCTGCCGGTTTCGAACTCGAACTGGTCGTCGATGATATTTCGCGCCAACCCGTGGATTAGCGAGAACAGACCATAGGCCGCGGCCGCGTTGTGATGCGTCTGCATCAGGTGCTCGCGGTCGTAGCGCCATTCGCCGTACATCAGCCGCACCATCTGCGCGAAGGCGGCACCCGACGCGTCGCGGAAGCGGTCGTGCTGCGTCGCGTCTGGCACCTGCCCGAACATGATGCGGAACAGCTGCTTGTTGTCGATTGCGAAGAACACGAAGCCGATGCAGGCCTCGACAAGGCCGTCTTTGCGCGTCTTGGCTTTCTGCATATAGCGGCGCGTATTCTCCGCCATCTGGTCGAAACCCTCCGCCGCCACGTCCAGCAGCAGGTGCTCAAGGCTCGGAAAGTGGTTGTAGAAGTTCGCGGGCGTCACGCCGACCTCGCGCGCCAGCCGCCGCACCGACAGTGCCTCCACGCTCTCCTCTGCCAGGATACGTGTGGTGACGGTGACGAGATCCTTCGAGACGTTGCCCTTGTGATAGGCACGGGGCGTCTTGGTGGTGGCTTTGCGCGGTGCCATGGAGGTCTCAGTAAGGGCCGCGAATCGAACCCGCAACCCAGAGTGTAGCGAATGGGTGTGGCATAGCGACGTTCACTCCGCGGCCGGCGCCACGGCCGCACGGCTCTCGATCCGGCGGCGGATGATATTGTGGCGGCGTGCGTCGATGGGGAAGTTCCACGCCAGCGCCGACGTCACGAAATACATCAGGGCCGGGAAGACCAGGTAGGCGATCAGCAGCCCGGCATTGGCGCCCGCCGTGTTGGTCTTGCCCATCTGGTAGTCGAAGACGCCCAGCATGAAGAACGCCGCGCCGCTGCCGACTGCCATCGTGGCCTTGATCAGCAGGGTATTGAACGCGAACACGTTGCCCGCCTTGTTCACCCGCGATTTCATCAGGTCGTAATCGACCACGTCGCCCAGGATCGCGCCCGGCGCGATATTGGCCGGCGCGTTGAGGAAGGCGCTGAACGCGCCCAGCACGAACAGCGGAATGATCGCATCGCCGCCCGGCGCAAAGAACAGGATCAGCGGCCGCGTGCAGGCGTCAAACACCAGCGAGAAAACCCACACCCGGTGCTTGCCATAGCGCACGATCGCGCGTTGCCAGAACGGCATCGCAACGATCTGAACCGCAAAGAACGCGATCATCAGGAACGGGAAGTACTGCGCCAGTTTCATGTAGTCGCTGAGGAAGATTATGATGACCGCGAGATAACACCCCTGGCCCAGTCCCCATGCGGTCATGGCCGAGTAGTAACGCCATAAAACCCGATTGGTGCGCAGTGAGTGCCAGATCTCCCGCATCGTCGCGAGCCGTTCGACGTTCGACGTCCCCGTCGGCACGAACAGCACCGCCAGCAGAATCCCCGCCGGCATCAGCGCGGCGTAGAGCCAGGCGATGCCCGACATCGCCGTGCCCGTGATCGCCGTCGTGCCCGTGAACTGCATCAGCGCGAGCGGCATCAGCCAGAAGACGAGGCTGCCGGCCACGTTGAAGATCGCGACCCAGGTGTTGATGCGCGAACGCTGGACATAGTCGCGGCTGATCTCCGCCGTCCACGCCTGGCGCGGAATCTCGAACAGTGTGAAGCCGAAGTAGAGCAGGAACGACCACACACCGTAATAGACGAAGTTCGCACTCGGCGGCGGCTGGAACAGAAAGAAGATCGAGATCGCACAGACAACCGCGCCTGCCATCACCCACGGTTTGCGCCGTCCGATGCGGGTTTTCGTGCGGTCGGAGAGATAGCCCATCGACAGGTCGAGCGGTACGTCGAGTAACCGGCTGACCGTCGTCACCCACGCGATCTGCAACAACGTGACGGAGGTGTGCGAGGCGAAGAAGGCCGGGATCACGATGTTCAGCGGCAACGCCACGAAGGCGTGCGGCAGGGCAGGGAAGGCGAACAGGATAAGCTGCAACAAGGTCGGCGGCGGCGTGGCGGATGCGCGTTCGCTGTCGGATGCCATGCCATTTCCCTCGCTCGACGATTGAAATATACAGTGTTCATATTTTTCCGCAATGCGTTCACATTGCCGTCCGGTTCGTGAGACAGTGCGCATCGCATCGTTGCCTCGGGGAGGAGGACACATGCCTCTACATTCCAGTGTTGTCGGTCAGCCTCTGCCGCCGGTGGAGATGGACGTCACGCCGCGCATGGCGCTCGCCTACAGTGCCGGCATCGGTGAGGAGAGCGACGCCGCGTTCGACGACACGCGTGACGGCTTTGCCGCGACGCCGATGTTCTGCGTCACGCCGGAATGGCAGTTCGTGATCTCCGCCCGCAATCGCAATCTCGGCCTGAAGCCGGAGGAGGGCATCCGCGGTGTCCACGCCGGGCAATACACGCAATTCCGCGCCCCAATCTTGGCCGGCCGCCGCGTGCGGGTCAGCGGCATGATCGCCGCCGTGCGCCAGACCCGCGCCGGCGCGCTCTCCACCACGCAGATGGACATCACCGACATAGAGAGCGGCACCTTGCTGACGACGACGCGCAGCGACGGCATGTACCGCGATGTCGCCGTCGAGGGCGGCGATCGCGTCGCCGATGCGTCGGGCGATGGGCTGCCGTCACCGGTCGATCTGTCGAATGCGCAGGAGGTTGCGATCCCGCTCGATCGCTGGTTCGCGCATCGCTACACCGAATGCGCCAGCATCTGGAATCCGATTCACACCGAACAGCGCGTCGCGCTCGCTGCCGGTTTGCCCGGCACCATCGTGCATGGGACCGCGCTTTGGGCACTTGCCGGAAAAGTTATCGCTAACGCCTATGCGGCGGGCAATTCGCAGCGGCTGGCGGCGCTCGGCGGACGATTTTCTGCGATGGTGCCGGCTGGGACACCCATCACCGTGCAGCACGCCCCGGTTGCCGAAACACCCGGTTTGATCGCCTTTGCAGTGCTCAATTCACGCAGAGAAACCGCTGTTTCCGCGGGTTTTGCGCGACTTCGCCCAGCCTGAGCAGACCGTCCATTTCGCGCCGGAGTGTATCCCGGCTGCAATATGAACATTGTTGACATTATCCGCGGCACACCCCTCAATATGAACACTGTTTATACGCGAGAGGGGCCTCATGCGCGCGCACAGAAATCTTCGCCGTTTTCTTTTGACCACCGCCGGCGCGACATCGCTCGTCGTCGGTATCGCCGCCGATAAAGCGGCCGCCGACGG